>JAJRRX010000439.1 GCA_024279075.1 Alphaproteobacteria bacterium
AAGGCATGGAAAGACGCCGATGTGGATGCCGTGGTGATAAACACCTCGGGCTGTGGCACCACGGTAAAGGATTATGGCCATATGTTCCGCGATACCGAGCTGGCGACAGACGCCGCCGAAATCGCCGCCAAGGCGCGGGATATTTCCGAGATATTGCTCGAAATCGGCATTACGGGCAATGCGGACCTTAATGTTGCCTACCACGCGGCTTGCTCATTGCAACACGGCCAGCAAATCAAAGAAGCCCCAAAAAACCTGCTGCGCAATGCCGGCTTTACGGTGCTGGAGCCAACAGACCCGCACCTGTGCTGTGGCTCGGCGGGCACCTATAACCTGATGCAACCCGAGCTGGCCAGCCAGCTGGGCGCGCGCAAAGTGGCCACACTGGAGGCCCTCACGCCCGATGTGATTTCCGCTGGCAATATTGGCTGTATGATGCAAATTGGCGATGGCAGCAAACTACCGGTGGTGCATACGGTCGAGCTGCTCGACTGGGCCACTGGTGGGCCAAGGCCTAGCGCGCTCGACTAACCTCGGTAGCGGCGCGTCTACCATTATGCGGCTTGGCAAGTCTCCCCTCGCGCCGCGCGGATACATTTGCGCATGGGGCCAAATGCGCTGCCGTTTCAGCGCGGCGCGGGTGCTACATAGCAAAGCAGGGCAACGGTAGACGCGCCGCCACCGTTCAGCCGCCCGTAAGTGTGGTGATTTCAGCGGCCGCGTCTCGTACAAGCGGCCCTGCTTTGGCGATCAACTCGTCGGTAAAACGGGCGGACGGGCCGGAAACAGAGACTCCGGCGATGGGTGCGCCTTGGCCGTCAAACACTACCGAGGCGATGCAACGCATGCCAGTATAACGCTCCTCGTTATCAAAGGCCCAGCCGCGGCTTGCAATGGTGTCTAAGTCCGGAAGCAGCGTGTCAGGATTTGTCAGAGTTTGCGGGGAGAACTCCGGCAAACCGTTGGCCTCAATCAGTTTTATTACCACATCCCGAGGCATATGGGCCAGCATGGCTTTGCCGATACCCGAGGCGTGCATTTGGCTGCGCGCCCCGGCGCGAAACATCGCGCGAATCGGGTTTTGGGTTTCGATTTGCGAGATAAACACAATGAAGCCTTGGTCAGCAATTCCGAGGTTTGCGGTTTCCCCCGTCGCCTCCATCAGCCGCCGCATTGGGGCCTGTGCGGCCTCTACAAGGTTGGTGCGGCGCAGGTAGGTATTGCCGACCCGAAATGCACCAATGCCAATGGACCATTGCTGCGTATGGGAATCAAAATCCACGAATCCGTGGTTTTGCAGCGTGGCCAGAAAGCGGTGTGCGGTGGAGGGCGGCATGGCAACTTGCCGCGACAAATCACTCAGCGCCGCGCCTTGTTGGCCCGCAAGCGCCTGCAAAATGGTTAGCCCTCGATCGAGCGCTTGCACGGGGCTGGGGCCTGCATTGGCCATGGCGCTGCGGGGCCGCCCGCGTTTTCGTTTCTCTACCTGTTCAATCATATCTGGGCCTCCGGCGGGGTTTCTCCCATAATAAAAAATATTTCCAAAAATGCACTAAATAAAAATGGAAAACATATTTATGTTATCTTTCCGATACTTACCTATTTACACAAGTTTTTGGAATAATTTTTCAGAAAAATTGCAAAATCCTGTGGTGGCGCTAAAATTACCGTAAACAACCCAGCGAGAACCCTATGCACGCCCAAAACCCTGTTTTTATACCCGGCCCGACCAATATGCCCGAAGCCCTGCGCCGCGCGGTGGATATGCCAACGATGGATCACCGCTCCGCCGCCTTTAAGGACATCCTGCATCCAGCACTGAATGGGGTGAAGCAGGTGCTAAAATCCGCCAGCGCCGAGGTGTTTCTGTTTCCCTCCACAGGGTCTGGCGGCTGGGAAACGGCGCTGAGCAATACACTCTCGAAGGGAGATAAAGTGTTGGCCTGTGAAAACGGGATGTTTAGCCAGAAGTGGATAGACATGTGCCAGCGCCACGGGCTTGAGGTCGAGGTGGTGAAGGTGCCGTGGGGCGCAGGCATTCCGGCGGATCGGTTTGAGGAGGTTCTGACAGCAGATAGTAGCCACGAGATCAAGGCGGTGCTGGCCACCCATAACGAAACCGCCACGGGGGTTGTGTCAGATATCGCGGCGGTGCGGGCGGCGATGGGTGCTGCAAACCACCCGGCGCTGTTGTTTGTGGATGGCGTTAGCTCCATCGGCTCGATGGATTTTCGTATGGAGGACTGGGGCGTGGATGTGGCCATTACCGGCTCGCAAAAGGGCTTTATGCTGCCCGCGGGGCTGGCGATTGCGGCGTTTAGCCCGAAGGCCTCGGCGATGGTGGAAAGCGCCACCCTGCCGCGCTGGTATTTTGATATCCGCGATATGCGCGCGGGCTATGCGGTGAATGGCTACCCTTATACGCCGCCTGTGGGCATGAT
>JAJRRX010000440.1 GCA_024279075.1 Alphaproteobacteria bacterium
CACATGCGCGGCTCGGCCAGATTGATGGTTTTGAACTTGCCGGGATAGGCCACCATACGCCCTGTTGATGCGTCCAGACTATTAGAGGAGTAAGCCGTGCCGTGGCGAACAACCCGTGCGCCTTGTGCTATAAATTCCGGCATGGGCAGGGCATCGGGGCTATGCAAAATAACCGCATCACCCTGAAGGCTGTGCGCCAGATCATGCCATTGCTGCGCTGCAATACCGCCTTCGGAAAATCGGTGATATGCCACGCTAGGCTCATCCTGAGAAAGCGCACTTAGGCCAAAAGTATTGACCTTTTGATCTCCAAAATGTGTGGCGAGTGTGGAAGCCGTTTCAGGCTGATCAATTGGGCCGGAAAGCAGCGCCACCTGCGCTGTGGGGTTTGGCGTGGGGGCTGCTGCGGGGGGCTGTAAAAAATAAGGCGCGTCGGGGGTCGTCTCCACCGCCTGCTTTGGCACCCAGTCGCGCGCGGCCTGCATGGCCTTGGCTAGCCCTTGTGGAGTCGGGGTAAAAAACAGGCAGTTTTTCTGGTCCTGCCAGTGCGGATCCTCGGCGAAAGCCAAGCAATCCTCTGGCACCAACAAGGGGCGCATGGCGGTTGAGGCTTCATAAGCCAGCGCGCATAGGCTCTCGTATTTGGAGGGCTGAACGATGATGCCGGTGGCTATGGCTGCCAGTCGGTCCTCGGGCGAAATATTGGTTTGAATCAAAATGCGATCATGGTGGCGCGCGGGAATGAGTAGGCGAAGATAGTCAATATATTCAGGGGCAAACCCATAAGAGATCAGCCTGAAATTGCCCGCGTAATCACTGCCGGAATCCAACAAGGTGATCGCTGCTTTGATAAATAATTCCGGCCGCTTGAAAGGCTGGAAGCGCGAGGTAAATATAAAATCGCCGCCCTTTGTGGCTTCGGGCGCGGCATAAGGCGCAGGCCAAATAACCGGCGGAAAACTGATCTTGACCTTTTCGAGCCACGCCGGTGCAAACCCGAAATGGTTTTGATTATACTGCGCAATACAGGGCAAATGTGCCACCACATGATCGGCCTCGGCCAGGGCAAAGCGCTCCAGCTCCAACCGCGGGGCAAGCCAATCATTGCGGGCATGGTAAAATGGTTCCGCCTCGATAATTACCGACAGGCTGGAATGAATGCGGCAGGTGATTTTGGTGTTTTCAAAGCCAAACCCTGCGCGCTTGGCCTGCAATATGCTTGCCCCCAAGCCCATATGGTCAGGGATTTCGATATGGTCAAACGGGCCGGTTTGCGCCGCTGCGTGCAGCACGGCATCCAGCACCTTAAGCTCGCGCAGCGCAATATCTGCTTGGCGCGGGAAAATCGCTTGCAGGCGCAGGTCTTTCAGGCCAAAACGGGCGGCGATTTGCGGTGTGGGCCGAAAATAATGTAGGCTGGCAATGCCTTCAAAAGCCGTTTGCAGCGTGTCATCCTTAGGGCGCGGGCAAGCCAACACCACATGGATATCAGCCGCTGGGTCAAGACTTTTAGCGTGGTGGATGACATTGTGCATCAGGCGGGCAATGCCGCCTTTGTCTTTCGGGTAAAGCTCGTCGAGGGTAAAACAGGTTCTGGTCAAATCGGAGTCTCGCACTGGGGCATTGCGCTTACTCCCATAGCTGATTTGCCAGCGCTTGGCGAGGAATTAGCGCTATTTAGCCTGAAAAGAATAGCCATACGGCGTGAGCGAGATGGTAACAGTGGTGTCCACATCGGCATCCGCAATACCAAAGCGGATCGGCAAAACATCCACAAACTTGAGCGTGGGCAAGGCATAACCGGCATCAAGAAAATAGTTGCCGATGCGCGCGATGGCTTCATAATAGCCGCTCAAATCCCCCTCGGAATCGCTGATCGTTACATCACCG
>JAJRRX010000441.1 GCA_024279075.1 Alphaproteobacteria bacterium
GCTTGATGCGGTGCAAAAACAGCGTTAGCGTCTACACAAAGGGGAGACATATGCTCTATCACACCTACGAAATGACCCACGCCGCACTGGCACCGATGCGCCAAATGGCCCGCTTTAGCCGCGAGGCGCTGAGCAATTCGGCGAACCCCTTGGCCGCCAGCTATGGCGCGCGGGTTGGCGCGGCGGGTTTGGATATGTTTATCAAAGCGACCAAACGGTATGATAAGCCCGAATTTGGCCTTGTTAGCGCGGTGGTTGATGGCGTTGAAGTGGCGGTCACTGAAGAGATCGCCCTCAGCCTACCCTTCTGCAACCTGCTGCACTTCAAACGCGATACCAAGGCCGATGCTCCCAAGCTTCTGATCGTCGCGCCGCTTTCCGGCCACTACGCCACGCTGCTGCGCGGAACAGTGAAGGAGATGCTGCCCGACCACGATGTTTACATCACCGACTGGACAGATGCGCGTGATGTGCCGCTTTCGGTCGGCGAATTCGACCTCGATGATTATACCGACTATTTGATTCAATTTTGCGAGGTCCTCGGCCCCCGCCCCGCCGTGCTTGCGGTGTGCCAGCCCGGTGTGCCCATGCTGGTGGCGGCTTCGCTCATGGCCGAGCGCGGGGAGGATTTCCGCCCCAGTTCCATGACCCTGATGGGCGCGCCGGTGGATACCGCGCTCAACCCGCAAACGCCCAATGAGCTGGCCACCACCAAGCCGCTGAGCTGGTTCAAACAAAATGTGATCACAAAAGTGCCGTGGCCCAATGCGGGCTTTATGCGCAGTGTTTATCCCGGCTTTTTGCAGCTCTCGGGCTTTATGTCGATGAATATGGACCGCCACGTGACCGCCCATAAAGACCACTTCCAAAACCTTATTAAAGGCGATGGCGATAGCACAGATGCGCACCGGAAATTCTATGATGAATACATGGCGGTGATGGATCTTTCAGCCGGATACTATCTGCAAACCATCGAGCGGGTTTTCCAAAAACGCCTATTGGCCGTGGGCGCGTATTATTACCGTGATCAGCTGGTAGACCCCTCCAAAATCACCGATATCGCCTTGCTCACGGTCGAGGGTGAAAAGGACGATATTACAGGGCTGGGCCAAACCGAAGCCGCGCACAAGCTCCTGAAATCCCCAAAGAAAATGCGTGAACACTATGTGCAGGCGGGCGTGGGCCACTACGGCGTGTTCAACGGTTCGCGGTGGCGCAGCACGATTGCGCCCAAGGTGAAGGCCTTTATCGCCAAACATGGCTGAAAGCCTATCCATAGGCACCCCGCCGATTACGGTTGAACTGCGCCGAACCGCCCGCGCCAAGCGCATGACCCTGCGGGTGAGCGCGGTGGATGGTGTGGTCCGCCTGAGCCTGCCCAAGCGCGGCAGCCTGAAGGCCGCCAAGCAGTTTTTGAGTGAACAAGAGGGCTGGCTGCACGAACACACGCGTAATACACCGAAACGGGTTGTGATTCAGGCGGGGCTAACAATTTCGCTGCATGGAGAATCGTTTCTGCTGCAATCTCACAGCAAATCGCGGGTCACTTTGGCCCCCGACACCCTGTTTTTGCCCGAAAGCCGCCCCATGGGGCCGGCCTTGGAGCGCTTTATAAAAACCCGCGCCAAAAATGTGATCACAAAGATAGCAGAGGCAGATTCCGCCACGCTCGAAAAGCCCTTTGCCAAAATCAGCCTGCGCGATCCGCGCTCGCGCTGGGGGTCGTGCAATACGGAGGGTAACCTTATGTTTTCATGGCGTCTTATGCTGGCCCCGCCCGAGGTGCTGCGCTATGTGGTGGCCCATGAGGTCGCCCATCTGCGCGAGATGAACCATTCAAAGGCGTTCTGGGCCGAAGTGGCCGGATTAATGCCGGAATACGCCGCGCCGCGCCGCTGGCTTACCCAAAATGGCGCGGCGCTGCATCGGTTTGATTTCAAAACCCCTTGACCTGCGCCGCATTCGTGATCACAAATACTTATGGCCGATAAACCCACATCCGATCTCCCGCCCGCCCATGAGCAAGTCTACCGCCGTTTGCGCGGTGAAATCATGAACGGCTCCATGAAGCCCGGCACCGCGCTGACCCTGCGCGGCGTGGCCAAGGATTTCGGCTTTTCCATCACGCCGGTGCGGGAGGCCGTCCGGCGGCTCTGTGCGGAAGGTGCGCTTAGCCTCTCCCCCTCGGGCCGTGTCAACACCCCCGAGCTTACAAATGACCGGATAGAGGAACTCGCAGCCCTGCGTGCGCTCCTAGAGCCAGAGCTTGCCAGCCGCGCCTTGCCTCGCGCCCATACGGTGCTGATTGACCGGATGGAAGCGCTGAATGATACTATTGACCAAGCCATTATCCGGCAAGACGCTGCCGCTTATGTTCGACTCAATCTCGAATTCCACCGGAGCCTATATTTGCGCGCGCAAGCCCCCGCGATGCTGGCGATGGTTGAAACGGTGTGGCTGCAATCCGGCCCGACCATGCGGCAGCTTTATAGCAAAAAGCAGCGGCAATCGGCGTCCATCAACCACCGCAAAATCCTTGCGGCCTTACGGGCGGGGGATGAGCCAAGCCTGCGCCTTGCCGTGCGGCAAGACGTGCTGAATGGGCTGCGAATGTTGGTGGAGTAGGCGCTATTCCCCGCGCACGAGCTTGGCAAAACGATCATAAATCGGCTCGGCAGCAGCGATAACTTCACCTGTTTCCAAAGGGTTATCCCCTTTCACCATACCGTCAAGCAGCCCGCCAGCTTCTTTCACGAGCAAAAGTCCGGCTGCGATATCCCACGGCTTTAGGCCGCGCTCCCAAAAACCATCATAGCGGCCAGCGGCCACATAGGCGAGGTCCAGCGCAGCAGAGCCCCAGCGGCGCACGCCGGCGCAAACGGGGAGGATGCGGCCAAGGTCGGCAATGGTTTCGGGCAGGTCGGCGCGGCCACCAAAGGGCAGGCCGGTGGCAAAAATCGTTTCGATCATCGTCGTGCGGCCAGACACCCGTAAACGGCGGTCATTTACCCATGCGCCTGCGCCTTTTTCTGAAGCAAAAAGCTCGTCTTTGAGCGGGTCATACACCACCGCCGCCACGATCTCGCCCTTAAACTCTAGCGCGATCGAAATCGCCCAATGGGGCAACCCGTGCAAAAAATTCGTCGTGCCGTCTAGCGGGTCGACAATCCAGCGCCGCGTTGGGTCTTTGCCGATGATCTCAGGGAATTCCTCCCCCAAGAAACCATAATTAGGCCGCGTCTCCATCAGGATCTCGCGAATCGTTTCTTCGGCCATTTTATCGGCCCGAGATACAAAATCCCCCGGCCCTTTGGACGAGACCTGAAGGTTCTCAACCTCGTTAAAGTCGCGAATCAGTTTGCGCGCGGCCACACGGGCAGCCTTGATCATCAGGTTCAAATTGGCGGAGGCTTGGGACATCGGGTTCACCTAATAGCTTCGGTAGCGCATCCTATAGGGGGTTTTTCGGCAAAGGCCAAGGGGGCGATTGATTGCAGTGCGCGGCAGGGCTAGGGTTGGCGCATGGGGCGGATTTTACAGATTTTGGCATTGGTATGGCTGGCGGGCACCGCTTTGGCGCAAGA
>JAJRRX010000442.1 GCA_024279075.1 Alphaproteobacteria bacterium
AACCCCTTTAAACCCAAGCCGTGGCAAGGAGCGGATACCGGCGACAAAATCGGCAGCCCCGAGGGATATGGGGATATAGAAGCCGTTGATACCATATCTCTTCAACCAATAGTTGTGCATTAAAGGCGAACGACTATGGTCAATCGGGTAGCCAACAACCCCCGCCAATAAGGGTGCTTTATGCTCGGTTACGTCTGACAAATGCCTTTTCCTCGTAAAAATTCCAGAACTTCCAAGAGCGGCAAGCCTAATACACTAAAATAATCCCCTTTGACTGATAAAAACAACTGTGAACCAAAAGATTCGAGCTTATACCCGCCAACTGTTGTAAATAGGTCATCCCCCATCTGCTCCAGATAGTGCACTAAAAACCGCGTGCTAAAATCCCGCATCAGCAGCTCTGCCCGCCCAACAAAGCGCCAAACCGGCACGCCGTGGTTATAAATAACCGCCGCTGAAAACAGTAAGTGCGATTGGCCGCGCAGGGTTTGCAGCTGGGCCTTGGCCTCGTCCATTGTGCGCGGCTTATCAAATATTTTACCTTTATGCACCAATATTTGATCAGCCCCGAGCACCAGCCGATCAGGGAATTTACTGGCCACGCGCCGGGCTTTAATATCGGCTAGCGCATCTGCGATATCACGCGGTGGGGCGTTTTGGGCCAGAAGCGAATCCTTGATCGCAGCTTCATCAACCCGCGCGGGGTGGCACTCGATGTCTAACCCTGCGTTTTGTAGCATGTCGCGGCGGGCAGAAGATTGAGAGGCCAAAATAAGCGGGTGCGTCATAGCAGGCTCCGGTGGATTAAATTGTGGATAAAGTGAAAATATCTACAGGGACGCTAAATATGTCTAATTCTATCGCCGTTTTTCGAGTTTTCTACAAGGTTTATTCTTTGTGGGTAGAATTTAGTGGTTGGTTCACCGCTGTGCAAAACCTTGAAATTATGCAGCATTAACAGAAGCCGTGATGAAATGCCGCCGTGGATTAAACGGTGAATAGTATTTCAATTATGGTAATCCCCGTGATTCATAGGTATCTACTACCAAAACAACTTCTCTTAAATATAATATTTAAGGGGGAATGGATCAAAGCTCATGCCTGAACAGAAAAAATTGCTAAAAGCCCTTGCTGGGGAAAGCCAAAAAACACCACCCGTTTGGATAATGCGCCAAGCGGGGCGGTATTTGCCAGAGTATCGTGAATTGCGGGCCACAGCCGGCGGGTTTTTGGACCTGTGCTATAATCCGGAATTTGCCACAGAAGTGACATTGCAGCCCATTCGGCGCTTTGGTTTTGATGCGGCGATCCTGTTTGCCGATATTCTGCTGCTCCCCCAAGCGCTAGGCATGAAGTTATGGTTTGAAACCGGAGAAGGCCCACGGCTGGAGCCGGTCACGAATATGGCTGAGATAAATGGCTTGAAGCCAATTGATGAGATGCACGAAACGCTGAATCCGGTCTATGAGACGGTTAAGCGACTTTCCGCTGAGCTACCTGCTGAAACCACGCTGATCGGCTTTGCCGGCGCGCCTTGGACGGTGGCAACCTATATGGTGGCCGGTCGTGGCACGCCAGACCAAGGGCCAGCGCGGCGGTTGATGTATCAGGACCCTGCCGCCTTTCAGGCGCTGATTGATCTGGTGACCGATGCAACCATTGAATACCTCGCCAAACAAGTGGAAGCAGGTGCCGAAGTGGTGAAGCTGTTTGATAGTTGGGCGGGAGCGCTTAGCGGATCGACCTTTGTGCAATATGCGTTAAAACCTGCGGTTAAAATTGCGGCGGAGTTAAAACGGCGTTTTCCAGACTTAAAATTCATCGGTTTCCCGCGCGGCGCAGGTGGCGGCTATGTGAGCTTTGCCGATACAGGCGTGTTTGACGGGCTGGCTCTGGATAGCTCGGTGCCTGCGGAATGGGCGCGGGATAACCTGCAAAATAAAGTGGCGGTGCAGGGGAATTTGGACCCGATGCACATGATTACCGGCGGTGATATGCTGATCTCTGAAACCCAAAGGCTGCTCGATATTTTGGGCGATGGCCCTTATATCTTTAACCTCGGGCATGGGATTACGCCAGAAGGCAAGCCGGAGAATATCGAAAAAATGCTTAAGGTTATCAGAGGGTAAGCCGATGGGAGACTTTCTGCTTGAGTGGTATTTCTGGGTTAAAGCCCTACATATTATGTCTGTCATCAGTTGGATGGCTGGCATGTTTTACCTGCCGCGCCTGTTTGTTTATCATGCCGAGCGCGGCAGCAATAGCTCTGAGCTTTCCGAGACTCTGAAAATCATGGAGCGCAAGCTGATGCGGGCGATCATAAACCCCGCGATGATTGCGACATGGACTTTTGGTTTGCTTATGGTGTTCACCCCCGGCGTCATCGATTGGGCCGATATTTGGCCATGGGTAAAGGCGGCAGCGGTGCTTGTAATGAGCGGGTTTCATGGTTGGCTTTCTGCACGGCGCAAAGAGTTTGCGCGTGATGAAAATACACGGAGCGGCCGCACCTATCGGCTCGCCAACGAAGTGCCAACAGTGCTGATGATTATCATTGTGATTATGGTGATTGTTAAGCCATTTTAGCGCGGGATTTGACAAGCGTGCGAGAGTCGGGCTAAGAAAGCCACAGCGCGGGCTGTTCTGGCCCAAAAAGCGCTTTCCCAGCACATAGTTATCAGGCCGTAGCGGCCACACAGGAAGTTTATTATGGACGATTTATCGACAATCGAGCAGCTGTCTTTGGCTGATCTCAAAGCAAAAAAAGCCTCTGACATTCTCAAAATGGCCGAAGAGCTCGATATTGATAACGCCTCGACCATGCGCAAAGGCGAAATGATGTTTTCGGTGCTCAAAGAGCTTGCCGAAGACGGGGTGGAGATTTCTGGCGACGGCGTGTTGGAAATTTTGATGGACGGTTTTGGCTTCCTGCGCTCGCCCGAGGCCAACTATTTGGCAGGGCCGGATGACATTTATGTATCGCCTGAGATGATCCGCAAGTTTTCCATGCGCACCGGTGACACAGTAGACGGCATTATGCAGGCCCCGAAAGAGGGCGAGCGCTATTTTGCGCTGGTCAAGCCGACGCTAATTAACTTCTCGGATCCAGCCGAAGCCAAGCACAAAATCCACTTTGATAACCTGACGCCGCTTTACCCTGACGAGCGTTTTAAGCTGGAGATCGAAGACCCGACGATCAAAGATAAAACCGCGCGGGTGATTGACCTTGTCGCCCCGATTGGCAAAGGCCAGCGCTGCTTGGTTGTGGCGCCACCGCGCACCGGTAAAACCATGATTTTGCAAAACATTGCGCATTCTATCGCGGCCAACCATCCTGAGTGCTATCTGATTGTGCTGCTGGTGGATGAGCGCCCGGAAGAAGTGACAGATATGCAGCGTTCGGTGCGCGGCGAGGTCGTTTCCTCCACCTTTGACGAGCCGGCAACGCGCCACGTGGCCGTGGCCGAAATGGTGATCGAAAAAGCCAAGCGGCTGGTGGAGCATAAGCGCGATGTGGTGATTTTGCTCGATAGTATTACGCGCCTTGGCCGTGCCTTTAACACCGTGGTGCCAAGCTCTGGCAAGGTGCTTACCGGTGGTGTGGATGCCAACGCCTTGCAACGCCCGAAGCGGTTCTTTGGCGCGGCGCGGAAAATTGAGGAAGGTGGCTCGCTGACGATTATCGCCACGGCATTGATTGATACCGGCTCGCGCATGGACGAGGTGATTTTTGAGGAGTTCAAGGGCACGGGTAACTCTGAAATTGTGCTGGATCGCAAGGTGGCCGATAAGCGGGTTTACCCAGCAATTGACATCATGAAATCCGGCACGCGGAAAGAGGACTTGCTGGTGGAAAAATCAGAGCTCACTAAGCTGTTTGTGCTGCGTCGAATCTTGAACCCTATGGGCACGACAGATGCGATCGAGTTTTTACTTAGCAAGTTGAAGCAAACCAAAACCAACAGTGATTTCTTTGATTCAATGAACGCTTAATCGTTTAATTACAGATGCTTATATGGAAAATACGAATACGATATTTGCCCTTGCCAGCGCGCGAGGGCGTGCAGGTGTAGCTGTGGTGCGGGTTTCTGGCCCGCAGGCATTTCCGTGTGTTTTGCAACTGGCAAAGACCCTCTCACCACCACGTAAAGCCGTGTTGCGAACGCTATGGGCGGGGGGAGAACCGCTCGATCAAGCCCTTGTGATGACCTTTGAAAAAGGCGCGAGTTTTACTGGCGAAGATGTGGCTGAATTTCATTTGCATGGCGGCGTGGCTGTGGTGCAATCCGTGCTTTTAGCTTTGTCAAAAATAGATGGTTTATGCCCTGCTGGCCCCGGCGAATTTACCCGACGCGCGCTAGAAAATAACCGTATGGATTTGCCGCAAGTTGAAGGGTTGGCAGACCTAATCGAGGCTGAAACCGAGGCGCAGCGTAAGCAAGCGCTGCATGTTATGCGCGGGGCTTTAGGAGAGAAATGCGAGCGCTGGCGGATAAAGCTTTTGCGCGCAATGGCGCTGTTGGAAGCCGTGATCGATTTCGTTGACGAAGACGTGCCGGTCGATGTTGGGCCAGAAGTTCTCGAGCTGCTGACCTCGGTTCGCAAAGATCTGCTTGAGGAGATTTCGGGTCATGCGGCCTCCGAGCGCATTCGCGATGGTTTTGAGGTGGCGCTCGTGGGCGCGCCCAATATTGGCAAATCGACCCTGCTCAATGCGATTGCGGGCAGGGATGTGGCTATTACTTCTGAAATTGCCGGCACCACCCGCGACGTGATTGAAGTGCGCATGGATTTGGGCGGCCTGCCTGTTACAATTCTGGATCTTGCGGGGATTCGTGAAAGCCAGGACGAGGTGGAAAACCTTGGCATTGGGCGCGCTGTATCTCGTGCGAACGCGGCGGATATCCGAGTATTTTTAGTTGATAGCCTAAGCGATACAAATAAATTTGGCGTTGATAGTAAATCAGGTGATATTATAGCGATCGGAAAAGGTGATATTGTCGATTCTTCCGATTTCAGCGTATCCGGTAAGACAGGGCGCGGGATAGATGCGTTGCTTGCCAAGATCTCGGATGAGGTTTCGGGTAGAGTGAGTGGATCTAGCTCACTAATTCGGCAGCGTCATTTGGAAGCCATTGTAAATGCAGAGGAAAACATATCTATTGCGATTGAAAAGGTTCGGTTGGGAAATGATTTTAATGAGCTTATTGCCGCTGATCTTAGGTTTTCAGTTGTTGCTTTGGATAGCCTTATCGGGCGTATGGATATTGAAGAAGTGCTTGGAGAAATCTTTGCTGGGTTTTGCATCGGAAAGTAAGGATGTTTCACGTGAAACAATATGACATTATCGTTGTTGGTGGCGGGCACGCAGGCACAGAGGCCGCGCATGCTGCTTTTAGAATGGGCTGTAGGGTTGCGCTCATTACGCATGATGCCTCCAAAATTGGTGAAATGTCCTGTAACCCCGCGATTGGCGGTTTGGGTAAGGGACATTTGGTAAGAGAGATTGATGCGCTGGATGGGCTAATGGGCCGCGCAGCAGATATGGCTGGTATTCAATTCAGACTCCTTAATCGAAGGAAAGGGCCCGCTGTTCGAGGTCCAAGGACACAAGCCGATCGCAAGGCCTATAGGGCTGCTATTCAGGCAATGCTGTCTGGGTTGGACGTGCTCGATATTGTAGAAGCTGAAGTATCTGACCTCACTGGCGATGAAACACGAATTACAGGTGCCGAGCTTTCTAGCGGAGAAAAGCTTGCTGCCAAAGCGGTCATACTTACAACCGGCACATTCCTTCGCGGGGTCATTCATATTGGCGATGAACAACGCGCAGGCGGCCGCATGGGGGATAGCCCTTCAATCGCGTTGGCTGATAGAATCGATGGATTGGGCCTGCCGCTTGGGCGGCTTAAAACCGGCACGCCGCCGCGCCTTGATGGCCGCACGATAAATTGGGAGGTGTTGGATAGCCAGTCGGCGGATAGCGAACCCTCGTTGTTTTCCTTTATGTCCACAGCGCCAGCGCTGCGGCAGATCGAATGCGGTATCACCCACACAAACCCAGCGACACATGATATTATTCGGCATAATTTGAATCGCTCGGCTATGTATGGCGGGATGATATCAGGCGTGGGGCCAAGGTATTGCCCTTCGATAGAAGATAAAATAACGCGGTTCGCTGATAAAGACTCCCACCAAATTTTTCTTGAACCAGAAGGGCTGGATGATCACACGGTTTATCCCAACGGCATTTCCACATCATTGCCGCTTGAAGTTCAGGTGGCCTATGTTCAGTCCATTAAGGGCTTAGAGCGCGCAAAGATTATCCAACCCGGTTACGCGATCGAATATGATTATGTTGACCCAAGAAGTCTGCGCCCAAGCCTTGAGCTGAAAAATACCTCCGGCTTGTATCTTGCTGGTCAAATTAATGGCACAACCGGATATGAAGAAGCTGCGGCGCAGGGGCTTTATGCCAGTATTTTTGCGGCGTGTAAGATAAAGGGCATTGAAACGCCGGAAATTGACCGCACCAATAGCTATATTGGTGTTATGATTGATGATTTGGTGACTAAGGGGGTTAAAGAACCCTATCGTATGTTCACCTCACGCGCTGAATACCGGCTAACCCTTCGGGCAGATAATGCCGATCAACGGCTAACGCCCGTCGGAATGGCAATTGGTTTGGTTGGCCATAAACGTGCGGATCATTTTAATGCAAAAATGGTAAAACTAAATAAGGCAGAATCTTTATGTGCCGACTATTCATTGCCAGCGCGCAAAGCTATTGAATGTGGGTTTTCAGTTAGTCAGGACGGAAAACCAAGATCGGCGTTGTCCCTTTTGGCGCAAAGCGATGTTGAGTTTCGGCAACTGGTTGATGTGTGGCCTGAATTGGGTGATATCGAACGCCCTATTCAGGAACAGATAAAGGCCGATGCTATCTACGCTTTTTATGTTCAGCGGCAAGAAAAATCTATTATGCAGCTCAAGAGAGATAAGGACCATAAGATCCCCAAAGGTTTTGCGTATAAGGGGATTTCCGGGCTATCAAATGAGTTACGAGACAAGCTAGAGACTATTCAGCCTGAAACTTTGGATCAGGCCAATCGAATTGAAGGCATGACGCCCTCTGCACTGATCGTTCTTTTGTCACATTTAAAGATGGGGGAGATCAAGAATGCGAGTTAACAAGGATTCATTTTCGGCAGTCTTCGATGTTTCACGTGAAACAATGAAGCACTTGGAAGAGTATGAAAGTTTGCTTTCCAAGTGGAACCCTAAGATCAACCTCGTTTCCCGCTCAACACTTATCGAAATCTGGCATCGGCATTTCGCCGATTCTGCTCAATTAATTCAACATATAGATAATACCCAGACTTCGTGGCTAGATTTTGGGTCAGGCGCAGGCTTTCCCGGCCTCGTGATCGCGGCTATCGCCAAAGAAAAACACCCTGATCTGGTGGTTACGCTTGTTGAAAGCGATCAGCGAAAATCAGCGTTTTTGCTGACCGTCGCTAAAGCGCTTGGCCTCAATGTGGTTGTAAGACCTGAGCGAATTGAGGCCATTTCTGCTCAAAATGCAGACATCATTTCAGCCCGCGCGGTGGCGTCTCTCTCGCAACTATTAAGCTGGGCTCAGCCCCATGCGCATAGATCCACCGTTTTACTGTTTCCCAAAGGGAATAGTTACGAATCAGAATTGACCGCAGCCCGAAAGCATTGGCATATAGAGGCAGAGGTAATCGCGAGCGTAACAGATTCTGGTGCCGTGATTCTAAGGATTAAGGACTTTAATCGTGTCATCTAAGAGCCCACATATTATTGCCGTGTCTAACCAAAAGGGCGGGGTTGGTAAAACCACAACTGCCATTAACTTGGGTACGGCTTTGGCCGCAGTTGGCCGTAAAGTGCTAATCATTGACCTTGATTCGCAGGGTAATGCTTCTACTGGGCTCGGTGTTTTCCCCGAAAACCGAGAGCTCACGACCTATGATCTGCTGCTTGGCGAGGCCCCACTTAAAGATGTGTGCCAAGAAACTCCCGTACCGGGGCTTTTTGTGGCCCCCTCAACTGTTGACCTTAGTTCAGCTGATGTTGATCTGGTCGAGGACAAAAACCGTGTTCTGCGATTGCGTCAGGCGCTTGGCAGTGAAGCCTCGCTTGCCTGCGGGTTTGAGTATATCTTGATCGACTGCCCGCCATCCTTAAACCTGCTCACCATAAACGCGATGGTCGCCGCGAAGTCGGTTTTGGTACCGTTACAATGCGAGTTTTTTGCCCTCGAAGGGCTTTCCCAGCTGATGCTGACAGTGCGAGAAGTGCGGCAATCGCTCAATCCGGCGCTTGAT
This sequence comes from Alphaproteobacteria bacterium, assembly GCA_024279075.1. GTDB lineage: Bacteria > Pseudomonadota > Alphaproteobacteria > Rhodobacterales > Rhodobacteraceae > UBA3077. The sequence goes on from JAJRRX010000442.1 coordinate 8,352, forward strand.
TTGCACGGCGTTGTCCTCACCATGTATGATAAGCGCAACAACCTTTCGCGTCAGGTGGAGGAAGATGTGCGGAGCAACCTCGGAGATCTTGTTTATGAAACCACGATTCCGCGCAATATCCGCCTGTCCGAAGCGCCTTCCCACTCCATTCCAGCGCTGATTTATGATCACCGTTCATCGGGCGCGATTGCCTACCAAAAGCTTGCCGCCGAACTATTGCGCCGGATGAACGACCCCGTTGCGCTAAACGAAAGACAAATCGGATGACTAAAAAACCTATGCGCCGTAACCTCGGGCGCGGCCTTTCAACGCTGTTGGCAGATGTGGACCTTGGCAATAATCGCCCCACTCAGCGCCCGGTTGCTGATTCCACCGTGCCGATTGAGAAATTGCACGCCAACCCAGACCAGCCCCGCCGCTTTTTCGCGGAGAGTGATCTAGAAGATTTGGCGAACTCGATTAAAACAAAAGGCATTATTCAGCCGCTTATTGTGCGTCCTAACCCAAATATTCCTGAGCAATATCAAATAGTTGCAGGCGAGCGTCGCTGGCGTGCCGCTCAGATGGCGCAAGTGCATGATATACCGGTAATTATCCGCGAGCTCGACGACACAGAGGTGTTGGAGTTGGGAATTATCGAAAATATTCAGCGTGCGGACCTGAATGCGGTGGAAGAGGCGGTCGGATATCGCCAATTGATGGACCGTTTTGGCCACACACAAGAGAAGCTGGCCGAGGCGTTGGGGAAATCCCGCAGCCATATCGCCAACCTTTTGCGGCTTCTGACCTTGCCGGACGAGGTCATTTCCTATCTGAAAGAGGGCAAGCTTTCGGCGGGGCATGCCCGGGCTTTGGTGCCGGCGACCAATCCGGCAGCACTTGCGCGAACGGTGATCAACAAGGGCCTGAATGTGCGGCAGACGGAGGCGTTGGCGAAATCCGGCGGCAAACAGCTTTCCACTAAGCGGCAGCTTCAGCCGCCGAAAGATGCCGATACGCGGGCGATCGAAAGTGATCTTTCTGCGCAATTGCGGCTCAAGGTCTCGATTGATCACCGGCAGTCTTCGGGCAAGGGCGAGGTGCGGATTTCCTATTCGACGTTGGAGGAGCTAGACGAGCTTTGCCAGCTGCTGTCGCGCTAGGATTCCTTTTGCTTCCAAATGAAGCGGGTGACGAAAAAGAGCACAACAACCTGAATCGCCATATATTTCAGCGGCACGTTGAAGATATAGGCAAGGATCACTGAACCGATCATCCCTGCCACCGCCATAAGCTTGGCGCGGCGATGGATGATGCGGTTTTCGTTCCAATTGCTAATATCCGGCCCGAAAACTTTGTGGTTTAGCAGCCAGCTGTGAATGCGGGTCGAGGATTTGGAAAATCCGTAAGCGGCGAGCAAATAGAAGGGGACGGTCGGGAGCAGGGGCAGGAATATTCCCGCTGTGCCCAGGCCAAGCGAGCTGCCGCCGATGAGAAACCAAAAGATGCGGGCCATGTTTTACCTCAGGAGTTCGGAAAGAATGGAATTGAGAAGCGGGCGGCCTTTTGCGGTGGTCTTTAGGCCGCTATCGGTGGCGTTTATCATGCCTAAGTCTTTCAAATGGTTGACCCTTTCCGGAGAAAGTGGGTGTTCTGTAAGGGTGTTGTAGCGCCGCAAATCGCTACCCTCGGTCAAGCGCATCGACATCATCAGGTATTCAATCGCTTGATCTTCAGCCGCTAATAGCTCTGGCGGGTGCATCCCGTGGCCATGGTTCGCTACCGAATCCAGCCAAGCCTGCGGAGAAAGATAGGTGTGCAGGGCGGTGCGCTGGCCATCAAGCGTAAGCCGTGCATGGGCACCGGGGCCGATGCCCGCATAGTCGCCGTAGCGCCAGTAGATCAAATTATGCCGACTTTCAGCGCCGGATCGGGCATAATTCGAGGTTTCGTAGCCTTCCAACCCATATTCCGCACAAATCTCCCGCGTGCCCAGATACATATCGGCGGCTTCGTCCGTTGGCGGCAGGTGCTTGAGCTTACCTTTCTCATAAAGCTCGCCAAAACGAGTGCCTTGCTCGATGGTGAGCTGGTAAAGCGAAAGGTGATCCACCGCGAGATCAAGCGCTTGGCGAAGCTCGGCAAACCAGCTTTTTGTGGTTTGTTTTTGGCGGGCATAGATGAGGTCAAAGCTCACACGGTCGAATTGGGTTTTGGCGATATCAAAGGCGCGCAGGGCTTCCTTGGCGGAATGCATTCGGCCAAGGGCTTTGAGATCGGTGTCGTTAAGCGCTTGGATTCCCATAGAAATCCTGTTTACGCCAGCCTTGGAAAAGTCAGAAAATTTGCCTGCTTCAACCGAGGTCGGGTTGGCCTCAAGGGTGATTTCAGGGTTGTTGCCATAGCTCCAAAGCTTGCCGATTTCGTCTATCAGTGCAGCCACGGTTTCGGGCTGCATCAGGCTTGGGGTGCCGCCGCCGAAGAACACGGTGTCGACCTTGCGCGGGCCGGTCAGCGCGGCTTGCTGGCGGAGTTCGGTGAGCAGGGCTTCGCGCCACGCGGCGTGGTCAATCTCGCGGCTTACATGGCTATTGAAATCACAATAGGGGCATTTGGCAAGGCAAAATGGCCAGTGGATATAGACCCCGAATCCGCCATGCTGCCAATCATCCACAGTAAGCCGTGACCTCGATTTCGATCAGCATTTCGGGCTTGATGAGGCCGGCGATGACCATGGTTGCCGCAGGGCGAATCCCCCCTAGGGATTCCCCTAGGGCGGGGATAAGGGCGTCTACCAGCTCTGCGCTCACCACCGTATATTGCACCCGAGCGATATCCGTCATTTCAAAACCCGCTTCTGTAATAACTTTCGCAATGGTTGCAAAGCAATTGCGCGCTTGCGCGTCTACCCCTTCGGGCATTTTCATGGTTGCGTAGTCATAGCCTGTTACGCCAGAAACAAAGCACCAATCGCCTTGCACCACTGCACGGCTATAGCCCATCGTGGCCTCATAAGGGGATCCGGTGGAGATGAGTTTACGTTCACTTTTCATTGGGGAAACAACCTTTTACCAAAAGTTCAAAAGCGCGCGCGCGGTGGCTGATTTTGTTTTTCTCCCAGCGGTCCATTTCGCCGAAAGTAATGTCATAACCGTCGGGCATAAAGATCGGGTCATAGCCGTGGCCCTCTTCGCCGCGCATGGGCCACACCACTTGGCCCTGGATTTTACCTTCAAAAACTTCGTCATGCCCATCGGGCCAAGCTATCACTAGGGTTGAGCAAAACCGCGCCGTGTATGGGGCAGGGGCATTGATCTTTTCAAGCTCGTCCCATGTCCGCGTCATCGCCATGACAAAATCCCGCCCGTTGGTCGTTTCGGACCAATCAGCGGTATAAACCCCCGGTGCGCCGCCCAAAGCATCGACCTCGATTCCGCTATCATCAGCGAGCGACGGCAGCCCGCTTTTCTTTGCGGCGTAATGCGCCTTGATGCGGGCATTGCCGATGAACGTATCCTCGGTTTCCTCCGGTTCGTCATAGCCGAGCTGCCCCGCCGAAACGGTTTCAATCCCGAAGGGCTGCATAAGCCGCGCAATTTCCTCCAGCTTGCCCTGATTATGGGTCGCGACCACCAGTTTTCCGGTTAGCTTACGCATTTACGGCAGCCTTTTGCGCCGCCACCAGCTCTGAAACGCCCTTTTCGGCGAGGTCCATGAGCTGGTTGAACTCATCACGGCTAAAGGTTGCGCCTTCGGCAGAGCCTTGAATTTCCACCATGCCGCCCGCGCCTGTCATCACGAAGTTCGCATCGGTGCCTGCGTCGGAATCCTCAAGGTAATCCAGATCAAGCACCGGCTGGCCGCCATAAATCCCGCAGGAAACCGCTGCCACGTGGTCCACCAGCGGATCTTGCGTGATCTCACCTGATTCCAGCAGCTTGTTCACCGCCAGCCGCAAGGCCACCCAGCCGCCGGTGATGCTGGCACAACGCGTGCCACCATCGGCCTGAATCACGTCACAATCCACCGTGATTTGCCGCTCCCCAAGCGCCACACGGTCCACCCCCGCCCTCAGGCTTCGCCCGATAAGCCGTTGAATTTCCTGCGTTCTACCAGATTGCTTGCCCGCTGTCGCCTCGCGCCGCATCCTTGAGCCTGTCGAGCGCGGCAGCATCCCGTATTCCGCTGTCACCCAGCCCAGCCCGGTTTTGCGCAACCAAGGCGGCACGCGGGTTTCCAAGGACGCCGTGCACAGCACATGGGTATCGCCGCATTTAATCAGGCAGGAGCCTTCGGCATGTTTGGTGACATTGGTTTCAATGCTAACCTCGCGCATTGTGTCGTTTGTCCGGCCAGATGGGCGCATGTTTTTCTCCTAAATCATCGTTTCCCCGTCATACCGCGCCCCCGCGCCCCCGTCCAGCATTGACCGCGCCCTGCATAGCCTCTATTTTCAAGCCAAAGCGAGAATCCGATGAGCAATCCTTCCCCAATGTCCGTGTTAAATGACCGTTCGCGCGAGGTTTTTCGCCTGATTGTGGAGTCGTATTTGGACACGGGGGAGCCGGTTGGCTCGCGCACGCTAAGCCGTCAACTCGCCGAGCAGGTTTCGGCCGCGACCATTCGCAACACGATGCAAGACCTTGAGCACCTCGGCCTACTTAATAGCCCGCATATTTCGGCGGGGCGGCTGCCCACCCAGCAAGGGCTCCGGCTTTTTGTTGATGGTTTGCTGGAAATTGGCGGGGTTTCGGGGGTGGACCGCAGCGAGATCGAGAAATCTATGGAGGACACGCCAGATATTCAGGCGGCACTGGATAAATCCGCCAAAATGCTTTCCGGCCTCACCCACGGGGCCAGCCTTGTGCTAACCCCGAAAACCGAATCTGCGATCAAGCATATCGAGTTTGTGTCGCTAGCGCCGAATCGCGCCCTCGTGGTTCTGGTCACGGCTGATGGGCAGGTTGAAAACCGGATTTTTACCCCGCCGATGGGGATGACGCCATCTTCGATGCGCGAGGCGGCAAACTTCTTGAATGCGGTGATGGAAGGCCACACAGTTGATGAATTCCGGCAAATTGTTTCACGTGAAGTCGCCAATAACCAAGCTGAGCTGAACATACTTTCACAAAAACTGATTGAAATGGGCGTGGCCATGTGGGCCGATGCGCCGGAGGGCGCGCCGGAGCGCTTAATTGTGCGCGGCAGAGCGAATCTGCTTGATGAAAACGCCAATGAGGAAGACCTAGAGCGCATCCGGCAGCTGTTTGACGACCTTGAGCGCAAGCGCGATTTGGAGAATCTACTCTCACTCACCGAGGCGGGAGACGGGGTGCGGGTTTTTATTGGCGCAGAGAACAAACTTTTCTCACTTTCGGGTTCCTCTTTGGTGGTTTCTCCCTATATGAACAGTGAGCGAAAAATTGTTGGCGCGGTTGGTGTCATCGGCCCGACCCATCTAAATTATGCCCGTATTGTTCCGATTGTGGATTATACCGCGCAGTTGATGGGGCGGCTGGTCTCGAACCCGCCGAGACAGAGGTAAAGTAAGATGAGCAATGATAAAAACGACTTTTTGGACGATATCGACGAGATTGAAGCCGAGCTGGAAGAGCAAGAGCTGGCGGACCTTGAGCCGCCAACGGTTGATGAGCTGGAAGACGAAAACAAGCAGCTGAAGGACCGCTTAATGCGGGCCATGGCCGAGACTGAAAACATCCGCAAACGCGGTGAGCGTGACCGGCGCGAGGCCGAGGCTTATGGCGGCACCAAACTGGCGCGCGACCTGCTTTCAGTGCACGATAACATGGCGCGGGCCCTTGAAAATATAGACGAAGAACTGCGTGAAAAACACGGTTCACTTACTGAGGGGCTAGAGCTGACCCAGCGCGAGCTTCTACAGGTGTTTGAAAAACACAAAATTGTTAAGGTTGCGCCAGCGAATGGTGATAAGTTTGACCCCAAGCTGCATCAGGCGATGTTTGAGGCCCCTGTGCCAAACACCGTTAAAGGCACGGTTATTCAAACCATGGCGCCCGGTTTTACCATTGCAGGCCGCTTGATTCGGGCGGCGCAAGTTGGGGTTTCGTCTAATACTGACCCAGTGAAGCCCGCTGAATCGGAAGATTAGAGCTTGCCCTTAAGCTCATAAAGTAATGCCAAAGCCTCGCGCGGTGAAAGCTCATCGGGCGAGATATCGGCCAGCAGGGTTTCCACTTCGGACTCCTGCACGGGCGCAGGCTGCACCGCGCCAAACAGCGGCAAGTCATCTATCAGTACGTGCCCCATGCCCTCAAGCTCCCGCTTTTCCAGCATATCAAGTACTGCGCGTGCACGAGTGATCACGGGCTTGGGTAGCCCCGCCAGTTTAGCGACCTGCACCCCGTAAGAACGGTCCGCCGCGCCGGCGATAACCTCATGCAGGAAAATAACATCGCCCTTCCATTCCTTTACGGAAACTGTGGCGTTATGTAGGCCCTTCAAGCTGTCGGCAAGCACCGTAAGCTCATGATAATGCGTGGCAAAAATCGCACGGCACTGGTTAACCTCATGCAGGTTCTCAAGCGTGGCCCACGCAATCGAAAGCCCGTCATAGGTTGCTGTGCCGCGCCCGATTTCGTCTAGAATTACCAGCGCCCGGCTGCCCGCTTGGTTTAGAATCGCTGCCGTTTCCACCATTTCGACCATAAAGGTTGATTGCCCCCGCGCGAGGTCATCCGCCGCACCAACACGGCTGAAAAGCTGGTCCACCAGCCCGATATGAGCCGAGGCCGCGGGCACATAAGCCCCCATTTGCGCCAATATCGCAATGATCGCATTTTGCCGTAGAAACGTGGATTTACCAGCCATATTGGGACCAGTCAGCAGCCAAATTGGCTTTTTCTCGGCGCTCAGGTCGCAATTATTGGCGATAAACGGCTTGCCAGACCCCCGCAAAGCTGCTTCCACCACTGGGTGCCGCCCCGCCTCAATTTCGAATGCGCGGGAGCCGTCAAGCATGGGCCGCGTCCAGTCTTCTTCCATTGCCAGCACCGCCAGTGCGGTCGCGAGATCGATCTCAGCCAAGGCCTGCGCCACGCCGGAAAGCTGGGCCGCTTCTACCATAATCGCCGCCCGCAGATCCTCGAAAATCTGCTTTTCCATCTCCAGCGCCCGGCTGCCTGCATTCAGGATTCTGGTTTCAAGCTCTGAAAGCTCCACCGTGGTAAACCGCACCGCATTGGCAGTGGTTTGGCGGTGGATATAGGTTTCTGAAAACAGGGGACTAAGCATTTTCTCGGCATGGGTAGATGTGATTTCAATGAAATAGCCAAGCACATTATTATGCTTTATTTTCAGCGTGTTAATTCCTGTTTCTCGTGCATATATCGCCTGTTTTTCGGCAATGACCCCGCGCCCCTCATCCCGCAATTTGCGGGCAATATCGAGCTCGCGCGCATAACCTTCAGCCACAAAACCACCGTCACGGGTCAACAAAGGTGGCTCGGCCACAAGCGCCGCTTGCAAAAGCTTGATCAGCTTTTCATGGCCCTGCATAAGCGCTAACGCGTTGGCCGTGCCTTCGGGCTGCTTGGCCGAGGCAAAATCAGCCGCGATCATGGCTGCTTGCTCCAGCGCGTTGCGCACCGCAGCCAAATCCCTCGGTCCGCCGCGCTCAAGCGAAAGCCTTGAAAGGCAACGCTCCGTATCCGGCACTTGGGTGAGGCGGGCGCGAATATCTTGGCAACTGGCGGAGGCTTCCACAAAGCCTTCGACCATATCCAACCGGTGGGTGATAGTGGATAAGTCATTGGAAGGGCTGGTTAATCGGCTTTCCAGCAGCCGCCCGCCGCCCCCTGTCAGTGTGCGGTCAATCGTGTCTAGCAACGCGCCTTTGCGGCCACCCGATAGCGCACGCACCAGCTCTAGGTTGCGCCGCGTTGAAGCGTCAATTTGCATCCGGCTCCCCACTGCCTCCTGCACGGGCGGCGAGAGGAGCGGCATTTTTCCACATTGGGTAAGCTCAAGGTAATCCACAATCGCACCCATTGCCGCCAGCTCAGCGCGTGAAAACTGGCCAAAACCATCAAGCGAGGCCACTTCAAAGAGCTTCCCGAGCCGCCCCTTGGCGGATTCGCTGTCAAAGGATGAGGGGGCCAAGGGCGTCATCCCATACCCTGCCGTTTCGAGCTTTCCTCGCACGTTATCGTCGATATTCTGCGAAATCAGCAGTTCCTTTGGGGCCAGCCTTGCCAGCAATGGCTCCAATGCCAGCGCTGTAACCGCGCTCACCTGAAAGGCTCCAGTAGACACATCCACCCACGCCACACCGAACTCCCCACGGAGTTCAGACAATGAAACCAAGTAGTTATGAGCGCGGGCCTCCAGCAAGCTATCTTCCGTTAGCGTGCCGGGCGTGACAAGCCGCACCACGTCCCGCTTCACGATCGCCTTATAACCGCGCTTTTTGGCTTCCTTGGGGGATTCCATCTGCTCGCCAACCGCCACACGAAAACCCTTGCGGATCAGCGTCAGCAAATACCCTTCTGCGGCGTGGTGCGGCACCCCGCACATGGCAATATCCTCGCCCTCGTGCTTGCCGCGCTTGGTCAGCGCAATGTCCAAGGCTGCCGAGGCCGCAATAGCATCGTCAAAAAACAGCTCATAAAAATCGCCCATGCGGTAAAACAGCAGCGCGTCGGGGTATCTGGCTTTAATCTCCAGATATTGCGCCATCATCGGGGTTATGCTTGGTTTTGCCACGGGCTTTCCTTTGTTTGGCCAAACCTACAGCGCCGCGCGGGCTGGGGGAAGGCGGAAAATACGCGGATACCCCCAGAAATATCATTGCGCAAACGGGCGCTGAATAGTAATAATCGGAAATTCGACTTAGAAACGAGATTTGCAATGTCCGACAATACCAAAGTGACCGATGAAGAGGCGCTGGCCTACCACCTTGAGCCAACGCCCGGCAAGATCGAGGTGATCGCCAGCACCGCGATGACCACTCAGCGCGACCTCTCACTGGCCTATTCCCCCGGTGTGGCAGCCCCCGTGCAGGCTATCGCCGATGACCCGGCATTTGCCTATGATTATACCTCCAAGGGCAACCTTGTGGCGGTGGTTTCTAACGGCACAGCGATTTTGGGCATGGGTAATTTGGGCGCCCTCGCTTCCAAGCCGGTGATGGAAGGCAAGGCGGTGCTGTTCAAGCGTTTTGCCGATGTGAACGCGATCGATATCGAGCTTGATACCGAGGACCCTGACGAGATTATCAACGCCGTGAAGCTGATGGGGCCAACCTTTGGCGGCATTAACCTTGAGGATATCAAAGCGCCGGAATGTTTTATCATCGAGCAAAGACTCAAAGAAATCATGAATATACCGGTTTTCCATGATGACCAGCACGGCACAGCGGTGATTTGCGCGGCGGGGCTTATTAACGCTTTGCACATTTCCGGCAAGAAAATTGAAGATTGCCAGATTGTGCTGAATGGCGCGGGCGCGGCGGGCATTGCCTGCATCGAATTGCTTAAATCCTTGGGTGCGCAACATGATAAATGTATTGTGTGTGATACAAAAGGCGTGATCTATCAGGGCCGCACCGAGGGGATGAACCAGTGGAAATCGGCCCACGCCGCCAATACTGATTTGCGCACGCTGGATGAGGCGATGAAGGGGGCGGATGTGTTTCTTGGCGTCTCGGCCAAGGGCGCGGTGACGCCGGAGATGGTGGAAAGCATGGCGGCCCACCCCGTGATTTTCGCCATGGCGAATCCCGACCCCGAAATCACCCCCGAAGAGGCCCACGCCGTGCGCTCCGATGCGATTGTGGCCACGGGCCGCTCGGATTACCCCAATCAAGTCAACAACGTGCTCGGCTTCCCTTACCTTTTTCGCGGCGCGCTGGATATCCACGCGCGCTCGATCAACGACGCCATGAAAATCGCCTGTGCCGAGGCACTGGCGAAGCTGGCGCGCGAAGATGTGCCGGACGAAGTGGCCATGGCATATGGCCAAAAGCTGACCTTCGGGCGGGATTACATAATTCCGACCCCGTTTGACCCCCGCCTGATCCACGTGATTCCGCCCGCTGTGGCCAAGGCTGGCATGGATACCGGCTGCGCTCGCCGCCCAATCATTGATATGGAAGCCTATGAAAATAGATTGAAAGATAGGTTGGACCCGACAAGCTCTATCCTGCGCTCGCTTTATCAGCGCGCCAAGCGCGAGCAGGCGCGGATTGTTTTTGCCGAGGGGGACGATGAGCGCGTGGTGCGCGCAGCGGTGGCTTATGTGCGCTCGGGGCTCGGGCAAGCCGTGGTGGTTGGCCGTGATGAACAGGTGCAGCAATTCCTGAATGAAGCGGGGATGCCCGAGGCTTTTGCCGAGATCGAGGTGATAAATGCTGCCAAAATTGATAACCTGAAGGAAATGACAGACATGCTTTATGCCCGCCTGCAACGGCGCGGGTTTGACCAGCGGGATTGCCATAAAATAGCCAGCCGAGACCGCCACGTTTTTGCCTCGCTTTTGCTGGCGCATGGTGAGGTTGACGGGATGATCACGGGCGTTACCCGCAAATCGGCACAGGTGCTTTCGCTGATCAACTATGTGTTTGACGCCGAGCCGGGTGACGGTGCGGTGGGCATTACCGCCGTTATTAACAAGGGTAAAATGGTGCTAATCGCTGATACTTTGGTGCATGAATGGCCCGAAACCCACGACCTTGCCGATATCGCCGAGCGCGCCGCCGAAGTGGCCCGCAACCTTGGGCTAGAGCCGCGTGTGGCCTTTGCCAGCTTCTCGAATTTTGGTTATCCGGTGTCGGAACGGGCCGAGAAAATGGAATTTGCCGCCGCC
>JAJRRX010000443.1 GCA_024279075.1 Alphaproteobacteria bacterium
CTCCTGAAGCGTAATGGACTGCAAAAAGAACGCCCGTAGCGGCGCATCTGGCACCGTTTCTGCCAGCTGCCTATCCGCCTCGCTCCGCCGTGAAACCACGCTCAAATCCACCGATTGCATGGCCGCGATATGCCCCGCCTGCGTGTGACCATAGGCCTTGGGCGCAATATCAGCCACGATCAACCGCCGCACGCTTTCAGGACAAGTGAGCGCCAGCACCATCGCCGCTTTACCCCCCATGGAGTGCCCCAGCACGTCGGCAACCCCGCCATGGGTGGCTATGACCTCGGCAAGGTCATCCGCCAACGCTTCATAGCTGTTATCACTATCCCAGAAGCTTTCGCCATGATTGCGTAGGTCCACCGCGATCACGCGGCGCGCTGTGCTTAGCCGTTTTTGCAGCACCCGCCAATTTCGGGCCGAGCCAAACAGCCCGTGCACGATCAACAGCGGCACCTCGCCTTCGCCCATTTCAACACTGTTCAGCATGGCCCCTCACACAATGAAATTGGCTAAAGTGGCATTATCTGTGATGTCCTCAAAGGCAAAGCCGTGGCCCTCCATTTCGGCCTCTATCCGCGCAAAGCCGCCCGCCTTGCGGGTCTCGATGCCGATCAGCACAGAGCCAAAGTTGCGGGCGGATTTTTTGAGGTATTCAAAGCGGGCGATGTCGTCATCTGGCCCAAGAATATTGAGGAAATCTTTTAGCGCGCCGGGGCGCTGGGGCATGCGCAAAATGTAATACTTTTTCAGGCCTGCCCAGCGCAGAGAGCGTTCTTTCACATCCGGCAGGCGCTCAAAATCAAAGTTGCCGCCAGACACCACGGCGACCACGGTTTTGCCTTTTATATCCTCAATATCCCGCAAGCCATCAATCGCCAGCGCGCCAGCTGGCTCTAACACCACGCCCTCTATGTTGAGCATTTCGATCATCGTGGCGCAAATCCGGTCTTCCGGCGCGATCAGCACATGCGCAGGTGGCACATGCGACAGCGCCTTGAAGTTGCGCTCACCAATGCGGGCCACGGCGGCCCCATCTACAAAGCTATCAACCTTGGGCAAGGTGAGCAGCGCTCCCGCCAGCAAGCTTTCCCGTAGGCTCGGCCCGCCAAATGGCTCGACAAAACGGTAATCCACGGTATTGCCCAAAAGCCGCGTGATGCCCGCCGCGAGGCCACCGCCACCCACGGGCAGCACCAGCATATCCACGGCTTCGTCTTCGGGCATTTGCGCCAGGATCTCGGCCCCCACGGTGGCTTGCCCCTCAATGACATCATCGCTATCAAACGGCGGCACAAAAACGGCCCCCGCCCCTTTGCAATAGGCCTGCGCGGCGGCCAGCGTTTCGTCAAAATAGTCGCCCTCCAACCGAATTTCGGCGTGAGTGCCGCCAAATGCGCCGGTTTTGTGCACCTTTTGCTTGGGCGTAGTGACAGGCATATAAATAACCGCCTGCACGCCAAAATGGGCGCAAACATAAGCCACACCTTGAGCATGGTTGCCCGCGCTTGCACACACAAACGGGCCGGTTTCGCCCGCGTCCAGCGCCTTGACGATCGCATTAAATGCACCGCGAATTTTGTAGGAGCGCACGGGGGAAAGGTCTTCGCGCTTTAAGTATATTTCGGCCTCATAGCGCGCGCTCAGAAAATCATTCCGCTGTAAGGGCGTGGGCTCAAAAACCGAGCGCATCCGGCGCTCTGCGCGCACAACGCGGGCCGGAAAATCCACTTAGTAAACCTCTCGTTTTTGCACAATATGGCCATATAGCGTACTAAGAATACTGATATTTAGCATAAAGTAAAACCACTGAAATGCGAGGGTGGCAAGCGATACTATAAGCGATAGCGCCGCGCTACCCTGCGCCGAAATAAGCACTATATTTGAGAACAGAGTTATGCCGCCATTAACCAATGCCAGCACAAAGGCCAACACAATAATTGCCCCTGTATAGGGTTTTGACTCTGCCCAAGAACCGCCAATCGTAAGGCTTTCATCCAAGGCGACAGCCGGCAGGATGAGGGCTAAACGCAAGTAAACAAGCGAGGCCAACAGGCCAACAATGAAGCGCAAGGCTATATCTAAGGGAACCAAAGACATTTGCATTTGATCAAAGGCGCGGAGAATATCGCGGGGTTCCATAAATAAGGTTGCAACGAAAAACAGCACCAGTAACAACAGCAAAACAATGAGGATTATACCAACGCCGTACCAAAAATATGACCAAACACGAAGCCCTTTACGATACGGTAAAAAGCCATTGGGTTGCTCTTCAAGCAATACGTAGCGGTGCCAAACCACCGCCACCAAGGAAATGCCCCACACCAAAAAAACCAAAAATGCGACGCCAAAAATAAAGGCAAGAAATGTGCTATTTGTAAGGGCCACGATGAAGCCATACACAAACCCCGCGACCACTGTTAAAAGCCAAAAACCGCCACTCACGCGGACGGCCATGCCCAGATTGCCGGTGACTTGCCGGAAGCTATGTAAAAATATTGTTAAGCCGTTCATCGTAATCTCCCAATTTTGGGTGTCTCTACCACAATCGAACTGCGCCCGCTATACCTTCAGTGGTTGATTTTTCAATCCCGCAATGCCTCGGGAATCGAATAACACCCCTTCATTAGGGCATAATCTCCGGCGCAATAGTTCAGCAAAGCGTTACGCGCCGGTCTATCCATGCGTAGCACCATTGGTTTCTCGCTGCCTTTTTGGTGGTGTTCAATCTCAAATTTTCGCCCCGTGAGCGCCTCTATTTGAGTTGCTAACTCACCAACTTTGCCAATTTTTACGACATCTGTGAAATATGAAAGATCATGGCCCAGAAAATCGGTAAACGGGTCTGTGTGATGCTTTATCGGCTTGGACAGCAGCCGATATTTCTCGATATTGCATAAAAATTCACTGCGAGTCGGGTTTGGCGCCACCCCCAATGCCCGTGCAAGGTCCATATCAATCCGATTTTCTGACAATTCCTTTTCCCGCAATACCCTATGTTGAAAAGCCGAAATGATCCGCCGCACGGGGTCTCGAATGATGGCAATGCGGGAATAGTCTTTATAGCGCGCGTGGTCGATATTGCAAAATCTGCGGGTATTCAAATAGGTGTCATGAATCCCAGATTTCTGCCCAGGAACCTTAACTTTTATAAACGGCTTTCCGTGCTCAAGCTGATAAAAAGCATACTTCATTGAGGTGCTTGCGGTTTTGGGCACGGGAAAGTAGGCGATTTTGAATTGCGAATTCTCGATAGTCCGCATTTCGGTTTCCTTTTCATTCCCTTGCTACGAATGTGCTTTCTCGCTTGAAGGGCAAGGAAAACTGACGTATTGCCAGCTTATAAAATACTTAGTCGGAGAATGCCAGATGTCTGCCCCTAAAAAAGTTGTGCTTGCCTATTCTGGCGGCTTGGATACCTCGATTATCCTTAAGTGGCTGGAAACGGAATATGGCTGCGAGGTCGTAACCTTTACCGCTGATCTTGGCCAAGGTGAAGAGCTGGAGCCCGCGCGCAAAAAGGCCGAGCTGATGGGCGTGAAGCCCGAAAACATCCACATTGAGGATGTGCGCGAAGAATTCGTGCGCGATTTTGTGTTTCCAATGTTCCGCGCCAATGCCCAATACGAGGGCCTCTACCTGCTCGGCACCTCCATCGCCCGCCCGCTGATCTCCAAGCGCCTTGTCGAGATCGCCGCCGAATGCGGGGCCGATGCCGTCGCCCACGGCGCCACCGGCAAAGGCAATGACCAAGTGCGCTTTGAGCTTGCCGCCTACGCCCTCAACCCCGAGATCAAGGTGATCGCCCCGTGGCGCGAGTGGGATCTAAGCAGCCGCACCAAGTTGCTGGAATTCGCCGAAATGCACCAGATTCCGATTGCGAAAGACAAACGCGGCGAAGCGCCTTTCTCTGTCGACGCCAACCTTTTGCACACCTCGTCTGAGGGCAAAGTGCTGGAAGACCCCGCGATTGAAGCCCCCGATTATGTGTATCAGCGCACCGTCGCCCCCGAAGATGCGCCCGATACCCCCGAGCATATCGAAATCACCTATGAGCGCGGCGATCCTGTGGCGCTAAACGGCAAGCCCCTAAGCCCCGCCGAAATGCTGACCGCGCTCAATGAGCTGGGCGGCAAGCACGGCATTGGCCGCCTAGACCTTGTGGAAGGCCGCTTCGTCGGCATGAAATCCCGTGGGATTTACGAAACCCCCGGCGGCACCATTATGCTAGAGGCCCATCGCGGCATGGAAAGCATCACGCTGGATCGCGGCGCGGCCCACCTGAAGGACGAGCTGATGCCCAAATATGCCGAGCTTATTTACAACGGCTTCTGGTATTCCCCCGAGCGGGACATGCTGCAAGCCCTGATCGACGAAAGCCAAAAGCACGTATCCGGCACAGTGCGGGTGAAGCTCTATAAGGGCCTGTGCCAAACCGTTGGCCGCTGGTCTGACCATTCGCTTTATTCCGAAGAGCACGTGACCTTTGAGGATGACGCTGGGGCCTATGACCAAAAAGACGCGGCTGGCTTTATCCAGATAAACGCGCTAAGGTTGAAGCTATTGGCCGCAAGGGACCGCCGCCTTAAGGAGGAAGCATGAGACTGACCAACCAAAAAGGCGAGAACCTATCGCCAGCTGAAATGAAAAAATCGGCAGGCAATTACTTCAAAATCGGGCTGGCAATCGTTGCCGTGGGCCTAATCTTTTTGGCGTGGAACTATGCCTATATCCTCACCACAACAAGCGCTGAGGGCACCGTTGTTAGCATTGAATATTCGACGACCACATCAAGAACAAACTCCTCTACAGGCGCCAAAACGCCCACCTACCTGCCCACATTCTCTTTTCAGGATAAGGCCGGCGTGCCCCATGAAGCGCCAATAAGGTTTGCCGAAAGCGTTCAATATAAGGTGGGTGACACCTATAACATCGGTTATGACCCCGACGACCTCTCCATCGTATTCCTGACCGACTGGGGCAGCAATATCAAATTTCCGCTGATCTTCTTTGTGATCGCAGGTGGCGTTTTTTGGATGAGCTCAAGCATTCGCAAAACGGGGCGCGAGTGGGAAGCGGCGGAAAAGAACGGTTAGGGAGGCTTGGTGAGGGCGGAGCCTATTGTGGGTTGTTGCGTTGATTCAAGTATTTGCTATAAGTGCATATGGCCACGAAACGCCCTCCTTCGCTTTTGCGCACCTTTCGCCAACTTGCTTTTGTGGCGACACTTCTTGGGAGTTTTTCGCTGGTGTCCTCTGTGCTGTTCTATAACACAGCCCTTTTTACGCGCGGCAATATTCTTGATTTTGCGCCGAATGATGCTTTTCTAAGCCCTGACCATACGCCGATTATTGCTTTTGTTGATTTTCGCGGGCAAAAACAGCTAGGCACGCCGGAAAGCGCTTTGGGCATGGGGGATGCTTTTGCGGGACAGGAGGTTACGATCGGGTATAATCCTGATAATCCGCGTGTTTTTCGGGTGTATGCGCCGCTGTCCTTTTGGGGCCCCGGGGTGCTGGCGCTGCTCTATGGGTTGGTGCCGTTTTTGGGGCTCAGCTTTTTGATTGCGGTTACGAAACAAGCGCCTAGGATTCGGGCAGCATCGGGGGCTAGGGCGAAGGATTTTGCGGTGAAACCGATACACCTAATGCGCCATAAGGTGCCGGAGGATACGAGCGCACCCGCTGTGCGGCGGATGCGCTAAGCCGTGGCTTAAAGCACCTGATCCAGCGCCGCTTCCAACCGCTTCACCGTGCCATCCACATCAGCCAGCTTGTCCAAGCCAAACAGCCCGAGCCGGAAGGTGCTAAAGCCCTCTGGCTCATCACATTGCAGCGGCACCCCCGCCGCAATCTGCATCCCCAACGCCGCGAATTTCTTGCCGGACTTGATCTCGGGGTCATCCGTATAGCTCACCACCACGCCGGGCGCTTGAAAACCCTTGGCCGCCACCGAGCCAACGCCCCGCGCCGCCAGCATGGCTCGCACCTTGTCGCCCAGCTCTTGCTGCGCGGCGGCGATGTTATCCCAGCCCAGCGCCTCGGTTTCTTTCATGGCATCGCGGAAGGATTTGAGCGCGTCGGTCGGCAGCGTGGCGTGGTAAGCATGGCCACCGTTTTCATACGCCTGCATAATCGCATGCCACGTTTTCAGATTAAGCGCAAAGCTGCTGGACTCGGTCTCCTCCAGCCGCTTAAGCGCCGCCGCCGAGAGCATCACCAGCGCCGCCGCAGGCGAGCTGCTCCAGCCCTTTTGCGGAGCAGAAATCAAAATATCCACGCCCGTCGCCGCCATATCAACCCAGATCGTGCCCGAGGCAATGCAATCCAGCACCATAAGCCCGCCAACCTCATGCGCCGCATCCGCCAGCGCCTTGATGTAGCTATCCGGCAAAATCATCCCGCTTGAGGTTTCCACATGGGGCGCAAACACCAGCGCTGGCCGCTCCTCGCGAATGCGCGCCACCGCCTCCTCTATCGCCACAGGCGCAAAGGGCGCCGTGGCCGCATTGCCCGTTTGCCGCGCCTTCAGCACCGTGTGCTCGGAGGGGATATTCCCTGCTTCTAAAATCTGTGTCCAACGGTAAGAAAACCAGCCATTGCGGATCACCAAGGCCTTATGATCATTGGCAAATTGCCGCGCCACCGCCTCCATGCCATAGGTCCCGCCCCCGGGCACCACCACCACCGCCTCGGCCTTATAAACGCCCTTCAGCGTGTTTGAAATGTCGCGCATCACCTGCTGAAAGCTGGCCGACATGTGGTTCAGCGATCGGTCGGTAAACACCACTGAGAATTCTTGCAGGCCGTCTGGGTCTACATTGGGTAAAAGTCCGGGCATATTTAGCTCCTGAAAAGTTGAAACATTTCCTCACCGGAATGTTGTTTGCATGTGACTGGCCAAACCAGCATGTTGCCGC
>JAJRRX010000444.1 GCA_024279075.1 Alphaproteobacteria bacterium
CTCATCCTCCAGCGCCTCCTGCCCTTCGATATCAAGGTGGTTTGTCGGCTCGTCCAGCAGGTAAAAATTAGGCTGGCTCAGGCGCAGCACCAACATCGCCAGCCGCATTTTTTGCCCGCCCGAAAGCGCGGTGAGCTTGGCCTTTTGCAGATCAATCGAAAAACCTGCCCCTGCCAGCAGCCCGCGCGCCCGCTGGTCGCCGATATCAAAGCGGTGGGTGATTTCGGTGAGCGGGGTGCGGCTGTGGTCAAGCTGCGAGAGGCCCTGATCGGAAAAACCAAGCTGAATGCTGGGCGTTGTGCGAATGCCCGCCGCCTCTGCCGTAATCGCCTTATGCAGCAAGGTGATCAGCCGCGTTTTACCGGTGCCATTGGCGCCAAGCACTACAATCCGGTCGCCACGATTGATCCACATTTTTCCGGTTTTGAACAGCACACGGCCATCGGGGGTGCTCACCTCCACTTCGTCAAGCGCCACCAGCGCCTTGGCGTGGGTGCCGCTATTGCCAAGCCGGATATCCCCCGCCCCGCGCTCTTGATGCGCTGGGCGGGCGGCGCCTTCCAAACGCTCGGCGCGGTCTTTGAGCTGCTTGGTCTTGGTGATCAACAGGTCAGAGCCAGAGTTGACGCCGATGTTTTTGAGCTTGGCCGCTTGGCGGCGGAGCTGGTTGGCTTGCTTGATATCATTGTCAAATTTACGCGCATCGGCAGCGTCGGCTTCCTCCTGCGCCAGCCGCGCCTCGCTGTAGGGCAGGGCAAAGGTACGGGAAGCGGTTTCGCGCAGGAACAGCGTGCGGTTAGTGGTCTCGTCGAGGAAGGCGCGGTCATGGCTGGCTACAATCAACGGCACGCCGCGCGCCGTGGTGTCAAGCCAGCTTTGCAGGATGCCGATACGGGAAAGGTCGAGGTGGTTGGTAGGCTCGTCCATCATCATCAAGTCTGGCTCTAACATCCAAACCCGTGCCAGCATGGCGATGCGCTGCCAGCCACCGCTTAGGGCCTGCATCGGCTTTTGTTGGTGCTCATAGGGAACCTTGAGGTCATCCAGCACCACATCAACGCGCCAGCTATCGTATTCGGCCTGCTCGGGGGGCAGGGCCGAGAGCACGGCGTCATAAAGGGTGAGGGGGAGGAGGGAATCGGGCACGTCTTGCTCTAGGTGGCCGATGCGCAACCCGCGCGCGCGGGTGATCTCGCCGCTGGTGGGCTCGTGGATGCCGGAAATGCAGCGCAGCAGGGTGGATTTACCACGGCCATTGCCGGCGATCAGGCCGAGGCGGTCGCCCTTCTCAAGGGTGAGGTTGAGGCCGCTGAAAAGCGGGGTGCCGAGAGTAACTGCGAGGGTGTTCAGGTTGAGAATGCTCATGGGAGTCCAGTCTTAAAAAGCAAGCCCGCTGGGCGGGCTGATAATGGCAGACCGGAAAACAAAACACGTTTTGAGCCTGCCCTACAAACGAATTTGCAGGGCCAAGACGGGGCCTCGGGTTCGATCATGATAATGGAATATTTTCAAAATGCCCCCTTTTGTGTGTGATTTGTTATTTGGAGTTTAGCGATAGAAGGAAAGGCACGCAATGGTGGAATGCTGGGCTGAATTAGGCGCAAATACCCCTTCTATTAAACTAGTTTAGTAGAGTGGCTCAGATGGCTGAATACAAGCTGCATATCATGGGGTTAGCTCGAATTCGGCTTGAAATTATTTTGGGATTTGTTGGTTTTTCCATTCGCTCGAAAATGAGAATGCGGGCAATCTCTTACCCTAAAGCGTCAGCACTATTTTGCCAATATGGCCGCTACTTTCAATGCGTTCATGGGCCTTGGCGGCGTCTGCCAGCGGGAAGCTTTGGTCCATGATCGGCTTGATGCGGCCCGAGTCCAGCAGGGGCCAAACCTGTTGGCGCAGGGCTGCGGCGATGGTGGCTTTGGCTTGGTCAGACTGCGGGCGCAGGGTGGCGCCGGTAACGGTAGGCGCTTCATCATGATTTGGGCGAAGTTCAGCTCTGCTTTGGGGCCACCAAGGAAGGCGATCATCACCAAGCGGCCGTCAAGGGCGAGGCTGCGGATGTTGCGCGGGATGTAGGACTCGCCGACCATATCAAGGATCAGGTCCACGCCTTTGCCACCCGTGAGGCGGGCTATTTCTTCGACGTAATCTTGGGTTTTGTAGTTGATCGCCGCCTCGGCCCCTAGGCTTTCACACAACGCGCATTTCTCGTCGCTACCCGCTGTGGTGAACACCCTTGCGCCAAACGCGCTGGCGAGCTGAATAGCGGTGGTGCCGATGCCGGAGCTGCCGCCATGCACGAGAAATTTCTCACCAGCCGTTAGGCCGCCGCGCATGAAAACGGTGCTCCAAACGGTGAAGTATGTTTCACAAAGGGCGGCGGCTTGCACCATGCTTAGGCCCTTTGGCACGCGCAGGGCGTGGTCTTGGTGGGTGGTGGCGAATTCAGCGTAACCACCGCCGGGCAACAGCGCACAGACCTTATCACCGACCTGCCAGCGGCTGACGCCCGCGCCAATGGCCACGACCTCGCCTGCGGCCTCTAGGCCGGGCAAATCAGACGCGCCTTTGGGTGGGTCATAAGCGCCCGCGCGTTGCAACGCATCGGGGCGGTTTACGCCTGCGGCCTCGATCTTGATCAGGATTTCCTCGTGCAGCGGCTGCGGCACAGGGCGCTCGCAAATGGACAGCACTTCGGGGCCGCCTGCGCGGGTTATCTCGACCGCGCGCATTAGCGAATCGCCGGTTTGGACTCGGCGTAATCCCAATAAAGCTGGCGCACCATCAGGCCTTGCTCGGTGGGTAACTCGCGGTCCTCAAAGCGGGTCACGGCTTGCACTTTGTTGGCGTTGCCGGTGGTGAAAATCTCGTCGGCAGTGTTGAAATCCTCTACCGTCAGGCTTTTTTCAACCACTTCATGGCCCGCTTCCCTCAAGAGCTTGATCACGCGCTGGCGGGTGATGCCATTGAGAAAGGTGCCATTGGGAATGGGGGTGTAAAACACGCCGTCTTTTACCAGAAAGGCGTTGGTAGAGGCGGTTTCAGCAACATGGCCATCCAGATCAAGTGACAGCGCGTTGTTAAAGCCGCGAGAACCGGCCTCGCGCACGATCCGGCCATTATTGGGGTAAAGGCAGGCGGCTTTGGCCTCGGTCAGGGCGGTATCCTGGTGCGGGCGCTTGAAGGGGCTGACGGTCAGGGAAAACGGGCCGGGTTTGGACATCGGCAGAGCTTCGAGCACAATCGCGATTTCGGTGGAACTCGGATCGGCATCAATGAAGTTTTCGGAGCCTTCCGTGGACCACATCATCGGGCGCAGGTAAAGATCAACACCCTTAGGGAAATTGCGGATGCCGTTTTGAATGATGCCGCGAATTTCAGCGGCAGAATAAGGGCTGGCAAGGCCCATGGCCTCGGCTGAGCGCACCACGCGCTGGCAATGCAGCATCAGATCTGGCGCGTAGCCGTTCATGAGGCGCGCACCGTCAAACACCAGCGTGCCTTGCCATGTGGCATGGTCTGCCGAGCCGAGAATAGGCAGGTTGGCCTGTGTCCAATCGCCTTTGAACCATGTCCAAATGTCGTTCCCTATTGCCATTTTTTACTCCTGATCGTGTATTTTACCCGGAAGGTCATCCGGGGCTTCGGGGGCTTTGATGTGGTCAAACATCTTGCCGAAAGTGTTGGAAAACTGCTTGCCCAGCGGGCTATTGCGAAATTTGGCTTTGGTCTTTTCAAAGCTCATCACATTGGCGATGCGACGGTCAATAAAGGCGTCGGTTTCGCCCGCTTCATCACCCAGCCAAAACAGCAGGCAGGCGGAATAGACCGCGCTCAGCGTCATGCGCTTGGTATACCAGTTATAGTCGCGGCTGGTGTCACCTAGGCTTTCCCAGATGGCATCAGCCGTATGCCAAAGCGCCCGTGTGCCATCGCCTGCGTTTTGCGGCAGGGCAAAAAATGCCATGCCCCGGCGCACCGCCTCTTTATCGGCCAGCGCGAGGCGCAGCGAAATGGCCTTGGCGACGCGCTCGGAATAGCGCATTTCTGAAAGATCAAGCGCGGCCATGGCTTCGCGCATATCAGCATCACCCTGATAGTGGTAGCCCAGCGCCAAATCGAGAGGGCCACGGGGGAAGGCAAGTTTGGCGAGGCCCGCGTCCACGCCCGAATCGGCAATGGCGGCTTTTAGGGTGGTATCGGACCAGCCATCAAACATCACATGCATCACGGCGGCCTCAATGATCGCGCGCTTGGCCTTGGCCAAATGCTCCTGCTCTGATTTACGTTTGGCCATGTCAGGCCCCCTAGACAATTTCCTGCCCTCTTGGTATAGAGCGGCTTCCTGCAATTATGCAACACTGATTAGAAAGGTGGTGACTACACCATGCAGGTAATGGTTCGAGACAACAATGTCGATCAG
>JAJRRX010000445.1 GCA_024279075.1 Alphaproteobacteria bacterium
GGATACACGGGCTGGAAGCGGCTCTTGCCAAAGTTAGCAGCCGCCACCGCTCGCCAAGGCCAATATCGCAAGACGAGGTAATCACGCCTGAGATTTACCAAAAAATTTGCAGTCTTTACCCCGAGGACGTCCAGCTATATGACCTCGTCAAAACGGGGTGGGAGCTGCTGGGCCAGCCCCCCGAGATTGAGCTTTAGGAACGTATTATGGCAAGACGCAAAAAAGGCCGCCCGCTGCATGGCTGGCTGGTGATAGATAAGCCTTTGGGCGTAACCTCAAGCGCGGTGGTGAACAAAGCCAAATGGGCGTTTGATGCCCAAAAAGCAGGCCATGCCGGCACGCTGGACCCTGAAGCCACGGGGGTGCTGGCCATTGCTTTTGGCGAGGCCACCAAGACCGTGCCATACGTAACCGATTCGCTGAAAGCTTACCGTTTTACCGTGCGGCTCGGGCAGGGCACCAACACTGATGATGGTGAGGGCGAGGTGATTGCCCAGAGTGAAAGCCGCCCGAGCGCCGAAGAGATTCGCGCCGAACTGCCTGCCTTTACGGGTGACATTATGCAGGTCCCGCCGCAATATTCCGCCGTGAAGGTGGATGGCGAGCGCGCCTATAAGCGGGCGCGGGACGGCGAGGAAATGGAGCTTAAGGCGCGGCCTTTGCTGGTGGAAAACCTCGAGCTAATCGAAATGCCGGACGCCGACCACGCCGTGCTGGAAATGACCTGCGGCAAGGGCGGCTATGTGCGCTCTATCGCCCGTGATCTGGGCAAAGCGCTGGGCTGCTACGGCCATGTGGTGCAGCTCCGCCGTGTGTGGGCGGGGCCGTTTGAAATTGCAGACAGCATCCCTTTTGCTAAACTAGACGAACTGGCCAAAGACCGCACTTTGGATGCCTTCCTGCTGCCGCTGGAAGCAGGGCTGAACGACCTTGAGGAGCTGCTTTGCACACCCGAGGGCGCGGCCAAGCTGCGCAATGGCAACCCCGGCATGGTGCTGGCGGCTGATGTGGAATATGGCGAGGAGTGCTGGGCTTCCTACGATGGGGTGCCCGTAGCCATCGGGGTTTACAAAGCCGGAGAATTGCACCCTAATCGGGTTTTTGTATTGGGGGACTAAATGCAAAACCACCTCGGCCAACCCGTTGGAGACTCGCTGGATTGGCACCCCGCCACCCCGCCGCCGCGCGCGGTGCTAAAGGGGCAATATTGCACGGTCACTCCGCTTTTGCCCGCCCATGCACCTGATCTTTTTGCAGCCATACAGCTCGACCCAGAGGGCCGCAACTGGACCTATCTGTTTGAAGACCCGATCACCGACCCCGAAGATTTTGGCGCATGGGCCGAAAAAGCCAGCGCCAGCAATGACCCGCTTTACCACGCGGTGATCAGCGCTGAATCCGGCAAGGCAGTTGGCTATGCCACTTTTATGCGAATAAAGCCAGAATTCGGCCTGATCGAAATTGGCAATATCCACCTCTCCCCCGCGCTTCAAGGCACCCGCGCCGCCACTGAAATGCAGTATTTGATGATGAAGCAGGCTTTTGCGCTGGGTTATCGCCGCTACGAGTGGAAATGCGACAGCCTGAACGCCCCCTCGCGCCGCGCCGCCAAACGGCTGGGCTTTTCCTTTGACGGCATCTTCCGGCAAGCGCTGGTTTACAAGGGCCGCAATCGCGATACGGCGTGGTATTCGGTGATTGATAGCGAGTGGCCCGCGCTAAAAACCCGTTTCGAGCGTTGGCTTGCAGCGGAGAATTTTGACGCTAGTGGCCAGCAACTGAGCAAATTATGAGCGCCCTGCTCAACGGCATCGTCGTGGGGTTTGCCGTGGCCATGCCTGTAGGCCCCATCGGCGTGCTCTGCATCAAGCGCAGCCTTAAAGACGGCTTTCACTTTGGCCTCGCCACTGGCCTTGGGGCCGCCACTGCCGATGCCAGCTACGGCTTGTTGGTGGCGCTGGGGCTCGGGCTTTCCGGCCTACTGGCCTATGCCGTGCCGTTCAAAATCAGCGGCGGGCTGCTGATTGTAGCACTCGGCCTTCTTGGCCTGCGCAGCTTTTTCAAGCCCAGCCCAAAGGCCGAAATCGCCAGCCCCAAAGGTGGGCTTTTGGCGGCCTGGTTCAGCACCTTTCTGCTCACGCTGACCAATCCGATGACCATCCTCGCCTTTATCGGCCTGATCGCCGCACTTGGCACGGCCAGCGCGGCGGGGCCATATGTACTGGTGCTCGGCGTGTTTATCGGCTCTCTGCTGTGGTGGCTGGCATTAGTGGGCGGCGTGAGCCTGCTCAAACACCGCCTGCCAACGGCAGCGCTACGCTGGCTAGATTTCGTCTCCGGCATGGTGCTTGTGCTCTGGGGCACCACAATAATTGCATCGATAATTTTTCGCTAATGCAGTTCAACACACTGATATTACATCGATAATACACACATTCAAATACCTATTAACCTAGGTGATTAGGTAAAATGCAAATTCAAGGCTTTACCCGGCAGACCGACCCTGTAAAAATCGACCCATGATCACAAGAACCCACCAAAAGGGCGACGCCCCCTCCGAGGCCATCTACTCTGACTGCGAGCGCTACCGCTACGCCCTCACCCGCATCTGGCAGCCCACAAGCCGCAAAGTGCTGTTCCTGATGCTCAACCCGAGCACCGCCACCGAAGTGCAAAACGACCCCACGGTGGAACGTTGCGAACGCCGCGCCCGCACGTTGGGCTTCGGGGCTTTTCGGGTGTGCAATATCTTCGCCTACCGCGCCACAGACCCCCGCGATATGCGGGCAGCAGCGGATCCCGTTGGCCCCGAAAATGATACCGCCATTTTGGAGGCGATTGACTGGGCCGATGAAGTGGTGGCTGGCTGGGGCAACCACGGCGACCATCTGGCGCGCGGCGCGGCGGTAGAAGCCCTGCTCAGGGCCCAGCCCACAGCGCCCAAGCACCTTGGCCTCACCAAATCGGGCCACCCGAAACACCCGCTTTATATCGCCTACGCAACCCAGCCGGAGGCATGGTGGTGAGCCGCAAGATTGCCATAATCACTGGCGGCAGCCGTGGCATCGGCGCCGCCACTGCCATCCTCGCCGCCAAATCGGGCTATGATATTTGCATCAGCTATATCGCCAACGAGGCCGCCGCTGACGACGTGCTCAATGCCTGCCAAGCCGAGGGCGCGCGGGCGATCAAGGTGCAAGGTGACGTGGCCAATGAGGCCGATGTAGAAGCCCTGTTCAGCGCCTGCGACAGCCAGCTCGGCCCCCTCACGCTGCTGGTGAACAACGCCGGAATTGTCGGTGAAACCTCACGGGTTGACGCCCTCCCCGCATCCGCGTTAGAGCGGATTTACAGGGTCAACGTTTTCGGCTCTTTCTATTGCGCGCAACAAGCCGTGCGCCGCATGTCGACCGCGAAAGGCGGCCATGGCGGCAGCATCGTGAACCTCTCCTCCATCGCAGCCACCATCGGCAGCGCAGGGGAATACGTGCACTATGCCGCAACCAAAGGCGCGATAGACAGTTTCACCATCGGCCTCGCCCGCGAGGTGGGCCGCGAGGGGATACGGGTAAACGCAGTGCAGGCGGGCACGGCCGATACAGACGTGCACACAATAGGCGGCGGCAACCCTGACCGCCCCGCCATGGTCGCCGCCACCTCGGCGCTGGGCCGCGTGGCCACGGCCAATGAAATAGCCGAAGCCATCCTGTGGCTTGGGTCTGATAAAGCAAGCTACGCCACCGGCACTGTGCTGCGAATTGGTGGCGGATTATAGGGAGGCCAGATATGGCACATCTAGAAATGCGCGGCTGGGTTCCAGCGGCAACAGAAGATTTTGTAGCCCGTATCGCAGGAGAAACTGCCCAAGCCAATAGCGCCAGCACCGCGACGCGGCTGGAGGCGTTGGCCACCGAGAACGAGGCCATCCATCTGAAGGACTGCTTCAACCTCAACCCCGCCACCAATGCCATGAACCCTCGCGCCGCCGCCCTGCTGGCCCGCGGCCTTTCCGAGCGCCCCTCGCTTGGGTATCCGCAGGATAAATACGAGATGGGCCTAGAGGCGATTGAGGAAATCGAGGTCATCGCCGCCGAGCTTTGCGCCGAAATATTCGAGGCTAAATACGCCGAAATCCGCGTCCCCTCCGGTGCCATTTCAAATCTCTACGGTTTCATGGCCACCTGCGAACCAGGCGATACCATCATCGCGCCCCCTGCCAGCATCGGCGGCTACGTCACCCACCACGCGGCGGGCTGCGCAGGGCTTTACGGGCTAAACACGGTGGACGCCCCCGTCGATGCTGACGGCTACACGCTGGATATCGACACCCTCCGGACCCTCGCCCATGAGGTCAAACCCAAGCTGATCACCATTGGTGGCAGCCTGAACCTGTTTGAGCATAACGTCGCCGCCGTGCGCGGCATTGCCGACGAGGTGGGCGCAAAAGTGCTGTTTGATGCGGCACATCAATGCGGGATCATCGCGGGCAAGGCGTGGAAAAACCCCCTGAAAGAGGGCGCGCATCTGATGACCATGAGCACCTATAAATCCCTTGGTGGCCCTGCTGGCGGGCTGATCGTCAGCAACGACGCCGAGATCGCCGAGCGCCTCGATACCATCGCCTATCCCGGCATGACCGCCAATTTCGACGCCGGAAAATCCGCGGCGCTGGCCATAACCATGCTCGACTGGCGCGACCACGGGCAAGCTTATGCCGAGGCGATGATCGCGACTGCGCACGCCTTCGCCGAGGGGCTGGACGCCGCCGGCATTCCGGTATTTGCCAAAGCCCGAGGCTTCACCAAGTCCCATCAATTCGCGGTGGAAGCCGCCCGCTACGGCGGTGGCCAAACCGCCTCCAAAGCCCTGCGCAAAGCCGGATTTCTGGCCTGCGGCATCGGCCTGCCTATCGCGCAGGTAGACAGCGACCTCAACGGCCTCCGCATCGGCACTCCCGAGCTGGTGCGCTGGGGGATTACCCCAAATGACGCTCGCAGTTTGGCAAGTTTAGTGGCCAAAGCCCTGAAGCGGACTGACCCCGAATCCATGGCGGCTGAGGTGGCAGACCTGCGCAAAGGTTTCAACCAGATGCACTACATTCGCGCTTGAACCGGCTGTGCCTTTGCACAGCCCGCGCCGACGAGGTGGCCCGAAGGGTCGCCGAGGCGGCGCGCGCTCGGTCGGTCAAATTCAAGGGTTCTTACAAATCCAGCAGTGCCGCGCGGGATTGCGAGTTAAATTCCCGCCGATAAAGCACAGCCAGCGTGATTAGCGTAGCGCCGATCATCGCCCAGGCCCCCAGCAGCCAAGCCAGTGCTGCAAGGGCAAAATACATTGCCCGCAGGCCTCGATTAAAGCTGCGCGCGGCATAGGTGTTGAGCTTGGCGGATTTCTCGGCATAGCGCTGGGCGTCAGGGTGGCTTGGGTCCACCGGCACCGAGGCCAGCACAACGGCGCAATAGCCAAACAGGCGGTGCGACCAGACGAATTTAAGGAAGGCCGCGGCCAGAAGGGCGACCACCAGCATCAGCTTGGCCTCCCACACCACTTTGGGCGCGCTCAACTCGCCGCTAATATCTGTTGCCAGTGCTTGCAAGGTGCCCGCCTTGCCGAGCAGCGCCACCGAGCCGCCAATGCCGATCATGCTGGCCGAGGTGAAAAACGCTGCACCTTGGCGCAGGGTGGCCAGAATGTTGGCGTCCAGCATCCGGTTTTCCCGGTGCAGCATTTCTTGCATCCAGCGGGCGCGATAATCAGCCATCAAGGAATGGGTTGAGCGCCGCTTGCCCTCATGCTCTACCCAAAAACCAATCACTGGCCAGCCCAGCAGCAAAAGCGCGAGCGCCACGCCGTCCCACAGGCTAAAGGGGGTAATGAATTGGATGAGGATTTCTAGCATAGCAAACCTTTCGCTGCCATTCTACAGGCTTGAACCAAAAGTAAAACCCTTTAAGCTGGGCAAAAGGGAGAGAATTATGGCTACAATACACAGTCTGAAAGCGGGCAAAACCAAGCGGATTATTCGCCGTGTTGCCCATAATATGCCGCAAAGATTTAGCTTTGCCGCGCGGGCGCTCAACGGCGAGCCTGTATCCGGAGTGGTGAAGGTTCAAGGCTCCTCGGGGCCATTTTCCAAGCCCGCCACCACCCAGCCGTTGCAGGCCAAAAACGAGGTCAGCAAAGGCGCTTGGGATACGCTTTATAGTGTCTATGTTACGCCCGATCAGGATGTCGAGATCACGCAAAGCAGCGTTGAGGGCGGCAAGCTTTTTATTTTCCTGATTATTGGCATTCTGGTAATTGGCATCGCTGCCAGTGCGCTCTTGCTTTCGCTCAAGTGAATTCGCAATTTTGGTCAACACTCCTGCCTTTTTCTTGAAATCTGGCGGCGCTTGGGCTACTTGTGCCTTAGCCAGACGGAGCCAGCGCCATGCAAATGCCAAAACCCAATGCCGAAATTCTTGCTCGTAAGGCCGAAATCGTGGCGCGTTTGCGGCAGGTTTTACCCGCAAGCGCCGTCATCGATGACCCGTTTGAAACCAAAGCTTATGAATGCGATGCGCTCTCTGCCTATCGCTGCCCGCCCTTGGCTGTGGTATTGCCTGCCAGCACCGAGGAAACCGCAGCGGTTTTGCAAGCTTGCCATAGCATGGGCGTGCCAGTGGTGCCGCGCGGCTCTGGCACCTCGCTGGCGGGCGGGGCATTACCGACCGAAGATAGCGTGATCCTTGGCGTGGCACGACTAACGCAAGTGCTTGAAACCGATTATAAAAACCGTTTTATCACCGTGCAGGCGGGCCGCACCAACCTGAGCGTAACCGGCGCGGTGGAAACCAACGGGTTTTTCTATGCGCCGGACCCGTCCAGCCAGCTTGCCTGCGCCATCGCGGGCAATATCGCGATGAATTCCGGCGGGGCGCATTGCCTTAAATACGGGGTGACGACCAACAATCTGCTCGGCGTAAAGATGGTGACGATGGGCGGCGAGATCATCGAGATCGGCGGCGCGCATCTGGATGCGGCGGGCTATGATCTGCTCGGGCTGATTTGCGGCTCCGAGGGGCAGCTTGGCGTAGTCACCGAGGCCACTTTGCGGATATTGGCCAAGCCCGAGGGGGCGCGTCCGGTGCTGATTGGATTCGATTCCAACGAGGTGGCGGGGGCTTGCGTGGCCGATATTATCCGCGCCGGGGTGCTGCCGGTGGCGATCGAGTTTATGGACCGTCCGGTTATTCGTGCTGCCGAGAAATTCACCCATGCGGGCTATCCTGATGTCGAGGCGCTGCTGATTATCGAGGTCGAGGGCTCGGAAGCTGAGATTGCCGAGCAGCTTGGGAAAATCACCAAGATCGCCCGCCGCCACAACCCCGTGGAGCTGCGCGAAAGCCAAAGCGCTGAGGAGAGCGCCAACATCTGGAAGGGCCGCAAAGCCGCCTTTGGCGCTATGGGGCAGATCAATGATTATATGTGCCTTGATGGCACCATTCCGGTGAGCAAACTGCCGGAAACCCTGCGCGGGATCACCGCGCTTTCCAAGCAATACGGCCTTGATGTCGGCAATGTTTTTCACGCAGGCGACGGCAATATGCACCCGCTGATTCTGTATGACGCCAACAAGCCCGGCGACCTTGAAAAATGCGAGGATATGGGCGCGGATATCCTGAAGCTCTGCGTGGAAGTGGGCGGCTGCCTGACGGGAGAGCACGGCGTGGGCGTGGAAAAGCGCGAGCTGATGCACAGCCAGTTTGGCACCGATGATCTGGATATCCAGATGGCCGTAAAAGACGTGTTTGACCCGAAATGGCTCTTGAACCCCGCCAAGGTGTTCCCGCTGGATGCCAGCGAGGGCCGCCGCCAATGACCCCAACATCCGAAGCCGAGCTGGGTGAGATGATCGCCAGCGCCAAGGCCCCGTTCGAAATCATCGGAGGTGGCACCCGCCAGATTGGCAGCACTGAGGGCGCACCGCTGCACACCAGCGGCCTTTCCGGCATCCGCCTTTATGAGCCGGAAGCCCTGACGCTGGTGGCGCAAGCGGGCACCCCCTTGGCCGAGATCGAATCCCTGCTCGCAGAAAACAACCAGCGCCTGCCGTTTGAGCCGTATGACCTGCGCGCCCTGCAAGGCACCACAGGCACGCCGACCATTGGCGGGGTGGTGGCCACCAATGCCTCTGGCCCGCGCCGTATTCAGGCGGGCGCGTGCCGCGATAGCCTGATCGGGGTGCGCTTTGTGGATGGCCTTGGGCGCATCATCAAAAACGGCGGGCGGGTGATGAAAAACGTAACCGGCTATGACCTTGTGAAGCTGCTGGCGGGCAGCCACGGCACGCTTGGGGTGCTGACAGAGGTGAGCTTCAAGCTACTGCCCGCGCCGCAAGCCACGGCCACGGTGCTGGTGCAGGAGGCAGCGGCGACATCTGCCGCCACTATGGCCAAGGCCATGGCCTCGCCCTACGATGTTAGCGGTGCGGCCCATGTTGGCGGCGTTACGGCTCTTCGGGTTGAGGGGCTGGAAGGCTCGGTGGCCTATCGCGGCAAAGCGCTAGCCAGCCTGCTGGGTGGTGAGGTTGGCCTGTTTGACTGGGTGGCCCAGCGCGATGTGCAGGCTTTTGCGGGCCGTGAGGGCGATGTTTGGCGGATTTCGGTAAAGCCCTCGGACGGCCCCACCACTGCGGAAGCATTGCGTAAACTTGGTGCGCAAGACGTGGTTTTTGACTGGGCTGGCGGGCTATTGTGGATGCTTGCTCCCAAAGGCACAATCCTGCGGCCTGCCATCACCGCTGGCCATGCCACCTTGATTCGCGGTGAAGGCCAAACCTTCCAACCCGAGCCTGCGCCCATTGCCACCCTCTCGGCCGCGCTCCGGCAAAAGTTTGACCCGCGCGCCCTTCTTAACCCAAAACGGATGGGCTAAATGCAAACCAATTTCACCCCCGAGCAGCTTAAAGATAGCGGCATTCAGCGTGCTGACGAAATTCTGCGCGCCTGCGTGCATTGCGGTTTTTGCACCGCCACTTGCCCCACCTATCAGCTGCTTGGCGACGAGCTGGACAGCCCCCGTGGCCGGATTTATCTGATAAAAGATATGCTGGAAAACGACCGCCCTGCGGATGAAAAAACCGTAAAGCACATCGACCGCTGCCTGAGCTGCCTTGCCTGCATGTCCACCTGCCCCTCGGGCGTGCATTATATGCACCTTGTGGACCTCGCCCGCGAGCATATTGAAAAGACCTACAAGCGGCCGTTTTTTGACCGCGCCTTGCGGGCGGTGCTGGCGCAAATCCTGCCCTATCCGATGCGCTTTCGCGCCGCCATTCTGGGCGCATGGGCCGCCAAGCCCTTCCGCTTTGCCCTGCCTGCCAAGCTCAAAGCCATGGTCGATTTTGCCCCCGCAAAGCTACCCTCCCCCAGCGCGGTGGACCGCCCGCAGGTCTTCCCCGCCAAGGGCCAGAAAATCCGCCGTGTGGCCCTGCTTTCGGGCTGTGCGCAAACAGCGCTCAACACCGATATTAACGAGGCCACCATCCGCATTCTCACCCGCCACGGGGTCGAGGTGGTGATAGCCGAGGGCATGGGCTGCTGCGGGGCGGTGAC
>JAJRRX010000446.1 GCA_024279075.1 Alphaproteobacteria bacterium
ATAGGGCCATTCGCCGCCTCCTGCCGCGCTTAATACATTCTTGATCGCCAGCAAACCACGCTCGACCTCGGTAAAATTCGCCACCAAAGCGACGCGGATATACTCATGCCCTGGATTGCCGCGTGCCGTATCCTGCGAAAGATACGCCCCCGGCAGCACCCGAATA
This sequence comes from Alphaproteobacteria bacterium, assembly GCA_024279075.1. Taxonomy (GTDB): domain Bacteria; phylum Pseudomonadota; class Alphaproteobacteria; order Rhodobacterales; family Rhodobacteraceae; genus UBA3077. The sequence goes on from JAJRRX010000446.1 coordinate 167, forward strand.
CCGCTTTTTTGCCAAATATCCAAGGCCGCTTTTTCACCGTCAGCAACCTTGAGCCACAAAAAGAACCCCGCTTCGGGCGAGGCATAGCCCGGCATGTTGCCCAATATCTCGTCAGCAAGGTCAAACTTGGCCCGATAAAGGTTACGATTCTCCTCCACATGGGCCTCATCCGCCCAGACCTCGGCTGATGCCATCTGGATCGGCAGTGGAATGGGCGCGCCCGTATAATTGCGCAACTGCCGTAGCTCGCCGATATTCGCCGCAGACGTCGCCACAAAGCCAGAGCGAAACCCCGGCAGGTTCGAGCGCTTGGACAGCGAATGAAACGCCAGCACGCGGGAAGGGTTTGCGCCCACCTCATCTGCGATCTGCAATATGCCTACGGGGGCCTGATCGCGGTAAATCTCGCTATAGCACTCATCCGCAAAGATGATAAAATCATGCTTTTCCGCCAGTGCCAGCAGGGCGCGCCAATAGGCAGCACTCGCCACGGCCCCCTGCGGATTAGAGGGCGAACACATGTAAACAATCGCCGTGCGATCCAGCACCTCAGGCCCCAGCGCGGTAAAATCGGGCAGGAAGCCATGCTCTGCCTCGGCATTCACAAACACGGCCTCGGCCCCTGCCGCGCGGGCCGCCACCATGTAGCACTGATAAAACGGATTGGGCAAAAGCACCAAAGGCTGCGTGCCGTTTTTCTGTTCGGGGCAAAGGGCAAGGCAGGCATTAAACAGCCCCTCACGGGTGCCGTTTAGGGGCAAAATATCTGTTTCGGCATTCCGCACCACGCCGGAGCGCCGCTTAAGCCAGCTTGCAATCGCAGCCCTGAGTTCGGGCGCGCCCTCATTGGGCGGGTATTTATTAAACCCAGCCGCATGGGCCGTAACTGCCGCCATCGCGAAGGCGGGAAAAGTGTGCTTTGGCTCGCCAATGGTCATATGCACAACCTCGCCTCCGGCAGGTACCGGCGCTAGCAAAGCGCGTAAGCGTGGAAAAGCGTATTCGGGCAACGCCGAAAACCGCGTAGGATACTGCATATTGGCCTCTTGCTCGTCGGGTCTCTGTGCCCGTTATTTGCAGTTTATCTGCTGGCTCGGCTCCCGTCCAGCCCTTGTGCATTCTCCGAACCTAGCGCTCCCGCCTGCTGGACGATTTTGCTGCGCAAAACGCTAGCAGTTGGGCGTGGCCTCGCTTCGCTCGGCAGGGGCTTTGCCCCTCGCTGCGCTCACCCCAGAGTATTTATAAAAAATAGAAGTTTTTTGGATTCGCCATAAACACAAGATTTGCTGCGCGGCGCGGGTGCAACATCGCCAAACAGTGCAGTAGTAGACGCGCCGCGATAGCCGAGCGAAGCGAGGCCTCCTTGTAGTTTTTCCAGCCGCGCTTTATGCACGCACCAAAGGAGCGCCTCATGCCTGAATTTCATGTTACCCGCCTTGGCCTGAAGGGCGACGGGATTACCGATTCTGATCAGTTTATCCCTTTTGCCCTGCCTGATGAGCGCTTTAGTGGAGGATTTGAAAGTGGGGCTTTCAAAGGAAAACGCCTTACGGACTCTGCGTTTCGCACTCCCCCTTCTTGCCCGCATTTTGGCACGTGCGGCGGTTGCACGCTCCAGCATGCCTCGGACGAATTTTTGGCGGGTTGGAAAACCGAGGTCATAACCCGCGCGCTGGACGCTCAGGGTCTGGCCGCAGAATTTCGCCCTATTTCCGTTTCGCCGCCCCAAAGCCGCCGCCGCGCGACATTTTCGGCCCGCCGCACCAAAAAAACTACACAAGTTGGCTTTCATAAGCGCGGCTCCTCCGAGATATTTCCGCTTGAACAGTGTTCCTTGCTCAAGCCCGAAATTCTAGCGGCGTTACCTGCCTGCCATGCGCTTGCCGGTCTTGGAGCTTCCCGCAAAGGTGAGGTCAAAATCTCGGTCACTTATAGTGCCGCCGGCCTTGATGTGAGTGTCAGTGATGCCAAACCTTTGGATGGCCCCTTGCGCGCCCGCCTTGCTACGCTGACCAATGAGTTGGGTCTGGCACGGCTGAGCTGGAATGCTGAGCAAATTGCCGAGCGTGTGCGCCCTGTGCAGCCCATGGGCAAGGCCAGTGTTTTGCCGCCGTCGGGCGCTTTTTTGCAGGCGACAGAGGCGGGGGAGGCCGTGCTGGTGGCCGCCATGCAGGAGGCGGTAACGGGTGCCAAGCGCATTGCTGATCTATTTGCCGGATGTGGCACTTTTTCCCTACCGCTGGCCGCGCAAGCCGAGATCCATGCTGTAGAGGGCGAGGCTGATATGCTCAAAGCGCTGGATGCAGGCTGGCGCTTTGCCACGGGCTTGAAAACGGTCAGCACTGAAACGCGCGACCTGTTTCGCCGCCCGTTGGTGCCGCTGGAGCTTAAGCAATATGATGCGGTGGTTATTGATCCGCCGCGCGCGGGGGCGGCGGCGCAAATGGCCGAAATTGCCGCTTCAAATATCCGCCTTGTAGGCGCTGTTTCCTGCAATCCCATTAGCTTCGCACGGGATGCCAAAACGCTGGTTGATGCAGGGTTCACCCTGGATTGGGTGCGCCCTGTTGATCAGTTTCGGTGGTCCGGCCATGTGGAGCTTGCTGCCAAATTCAGCCGCTAGGCGCTGCAAGCGCTTCA
>JAJRRX010000447.1 GCA_024279075.1 Alphaproteobacteria bacterium
CAACACGCTTGTCGCCACAGTCATGAGCAACCTCGGGCTAGAGCGGCATATGGAGGCCAAGGGGCTGAAGCTTTTGCGCACCGATGTTGGAGACCGCTACGTGGTTGAGGCCATGCGGGCGGGGGGCTTTAACCTTGGTGGTGAGCAATCGGGGCATATAGTGCTGCGCGATTACGTGACCACAGGCGACGGGTTGATCGCCGCGCTGCAATTCCTGCGGGCGATGGTGGATACGGGTAAAAAGGCCAGTGTGTTAGCGCAGGTTTTTGAACCGGTGCCGCAGCTTTTGGTCAATGTGCGCTACAAAAAGGGCAGCGCGCCCTTGGAGGCTGAAGCAGTAAAAAATGCGATTTCTGAGGGCGAGGCGCGTTTTGGCGCAAATGGCCGTGTGCTGATACGGAAATCCGGCACCGAACCGCTGATCCGCGTCATGGGCGAATGCACCGATGAGGCGCTACTCAAAACCGTGGTTCACGATATCGTGGCGGCAGTCGAAAAAGCGGGCTAAACGTTTTATAAGGATCGCAAAAGGGAGATTCTTATGCGATTTATTCTAACGGCAGCCCTGATTATGGCTGCTGGCATGGCCCATGCTCAAAGCTTTTCCGCCGAGCTTGGCCCGCCTTGGGATGGCGTAAAGGTGCCCGATGGCCAGCAATGCCGGCTTTTTGACGGTAATGGCGCAACACCGATGATCATATTACAAGGGCTGCCCGAGAGCACGGCGCAGATGCGGGTCGAATTTAACGATAAAAGCTATGCGCCCTTGGCCGATAATGGCGGCCACGGGGTGATCGGCTTTCAGGTCAGCGGCCCCAATGCGGTGCTGCCCTCGGTGCCGGGGATGACGGCTGATCTGCCAACTGGCGTGGCGGTTTTGTCCGCCGCGCGCTCAAGTGGGCAATATGCCTCGGCTGGTTATTTGCCACCTTGTTCGGGCGGGCGTGGCAACCGCTATATGGCGGATGTTATTGCGTTGGATGGCAGCGGGGCCGAATTGGCGCGAGTACCCGTTGAGCTAGGGCGCTATTAAGCCAAGCGCCCTAGCTGCTATAGCCAAAGCGGGAGATCTTTGCAGGCTTACCTTGCAGGACTCTTAGCGCATTCGAAAGCCCCTTTTCCGGCTGCGATTGATGGTAGGCGCTTGCCGGAATGCCGTAGCTGCCCAAATCTTCCTCAAAACGCGCGCGCCAGTCCTTTGAAAGGTCATCACTTTGGATTTGCAATGCGGTTTCTCCGCTCGGCGGGTCTTGCTCAAAATGGGCGCAAAGGGTGCCAAGGTAGGGCTTCGGGTTTTTCCGCAACGCCTCATAGGTGAAGTGCAAATAGGGGTAGCCCTGCAATGCCAGATAGGACCGCCAAAATTCATAGCCCCGGCTGATATGAAAATAGGCCTGCGCTAACGCACCAAAATTATAGTGCGGCGCTTTGCGCGCGGTTTGGCCCGCCTGCCATTGCCCCGTTTGCATAGCGCGCACAAGCGAAATAGCTTGGGCTTTGCGGTCCTCACGCTCCAGAAATACCAGTTGCACCTTATGTTCGCGCTGGGCGCGGCGGATGAAGTCAAACTCGTATTCGTCAATCACCTGCAAAAGCTGGCGCGGGAAGATTTTGATGGCAAAATAGCCGTTGGGCGTACTGGCGGCTTGCAGGGTTTTCTCATTAAGCAGCGGGCGGCCTTTTGCACCTTTGGGCGGGGTTAGGTGAGCGTAATCCAGCCATTCATCGGCCTTTCCCATGGTGCCGCTGGCATTGGTGAGCGAGGCCAACCAAGAGCTGCCGGAGCGGGGCATGGAAAGAATAATCAGGCCTTTGCGGCGGTTCTCGAAGTCAGACATATCGGGCCTTTGCTGAATTGGCGCGATGATAGCGAGAAGGCCGGGGGCAAGTATAGCCTTGGTGTGCAAATGGGGCTGAAAACGGGCTTGCTTTAGCCTTGTAGCTGCGGGTTTACGATGTGAAAAAGTGAGGAAATTCTGTATGCCCGCCGAATAATTATACCATAACAGATTGATAATAATAGGAAAAGAAAGACTCACCTCTTCTATTAAACTAGTTTAATAGAAGAGGTGAGAAGGGTTAGGAAATCGAATATGGTTCTCCTTCTGCGCCCTTTCAAAAGGCGGGTATACGCGCGCACAACCCGTTGAATATTTGACTGGATTTGAGGCGGCCGATTCGTTAAGCTCACTCCAATGCCGCAAGACCCAAAATGGGCGGTGGCTTATAACCATGAGGAAGAGCAGTCTCCCATGACAGAAATGGTATTTGGTGCGCAAGCGCCCAAAAAAGATGAATCCGGTCTTTCCGATTGGTGGCACACAGTGGACCGCTGGTCGATCGCGGCGGTGTTTGCGCTGTTTTTGATCGGTATGTTGCTGGCATTGGCCGCCTCGCCACCCTTGGCAATTGATCAGGGCAAGCCAAGGTTTTTCTACGTCGAACGGCAAGCGATATTTGGTGTGCTCGGGCTGGGCGCTATGCTTTATGTTTCCACCTTCAGCGTAAAAATCGCTCGCCGCTGGGCGGTTGTGGGCTTTTTAATTGTGCTCCTCGGGCTGGCTTTATTGCCGTGGTTTGGCACTGATTACGGCAAGGGCGCCATTCGCTGGTATTCCTTCGGGTTCGGCTCGATCCAACCCTCGGAGTTCATCAAACCGCTTTTTGCCGTGGCCGCCGCGTGGCTGCTGGCTGCCAGTACAGATATAGCCGGCCCTCCGGGGCGGGTAATATCCTTTGTCTTTGCCATGATTATTGTTGGCATTCTTGTTGTGCAGCCCGATTATGGCCAAGCCGCGCTGATCGTCGCCTGCTGGGCCACCATCTTTTTTGTTGGCGGTGCGCCCAAAAAGCTGATTCTGACGCTGGGCGGGTTGGTTATTGGTGGCGGGCTTTTGGCGTATAACACCGTTGAACACGTCGCTAAGCGTATAGATGGTTTTTTGATCGCAGATGTTAACCCGCTCACCCAGATCGGCTATGCCACCTCCGCCATTCAGGATGGCGGCTTGTTTGGCGTTGGCGTTGGGCGCGGCTCTGTTAAGTGGACCTTGCCCGATGCCCATACCGATTTTATCATCGCGGTGGCCGCCGAGGAATTCGGGCTAATTTTCACGCTGATTATCATTGCGCTGTTTATGTTTCTCACCATGCGGGCGCTGCTGCGCCTGCGCCGAGAGCGCGATATGTTTGTGCGCTTGGCGGGCGTGGGCTTGGCCACAGTGCTGGGCGCGCAATCGCTGATTAACCTTGGCGTGGCCGTGCGGCTGCTGCCCGCCAAGGGCATGACGTTGCCTTTCGTGAGCTATGGCGGCTCGTCGCTTTTGGCAGCCGGTATTATGATGGGCCTGCTTCTGGTGATGACCCGCAAGCGAGTGCAGGGCGATATAAGCGAGATTCTCGGAGGCCGTATATGAGCAAGCTGCTGATAATCGCGGTAGGCGGCACGGCGGGGCATATGTATCCGGCGCAGGCTTTGGCTGAGGAGATGCTGGCCAAGGGCTGGCGGGTGAAGCTTTCCACCGATGTTAGGGGCGCGCGGTATTCGAGCAGCTTTCCGGAGGCGGTAGCGCGTGAGGTGGTTAAATCTGCCACCACAGCGCGGGGCGGGCTTTTGGCCAAGCTTATGGTGCTGCCGCGCATTGCGGCTGGCAGCTTTAAGGCGTGGCGCAGCTTTCGGGCTGATCGCCCAACCGTAGTGGTTGGCTTTGGCGGATACCCCGCCATTCCGGCCATGGCAGCGGCATGGCTTATGCGCCTGCCGCGCATGGTGCATGAGCCAAACGGCGTGCTTGGGCGGGTTAACAAGGTGTTTGCCACCCGCGTCGATATGGTCGCCTGTTCAGTGTGGCCCACGGAATTGCCCAAGGGCGCAAAGGCCGAGCATACCGGCAACCCCGTGCGCGCCGCGGTGCTGGCCAAAGCGGCCTCGCCTTATATTGCGCCGGGCGATTACCCGATGAACCTCTTGGTGTTTGGCGGATCACAAGGCGCGAGCATCATGGCTAATGTGCCCAAAGCGCTGGCCCTGCTGCCCGAAGCCCTGCAGGCCCGCCTGATTGTGTCCCACCAAGCGCGGGACGCCGACCATGCCGACGCTGTAGCCGCCTATGAAGCTCTAGAAATCCGCGCCGATGTGCAGCCGTTTTTTAATGACATCCCCGAACGCATGGCCAATGCCCAGCTTATCGTCGCCCGCTCTGGCGCTTCCAGCGTGGCGGATATCACCGTCATTGGCAGGCCCTCTATCCTGATCCCGCTCGCCGCCGCCATTCGGGATGAGCAAACCGCCAATGCCGCTGGGCTAAAAGCCGCGCATGGCGCGATTGTGATACAGGAGCGGGACTTGACGCCGGAAGCGCTCGCCAAGCATATAGGCGGCATACTTTCAGCGCCCGACCTTGCCCAAAGCATGGCCGAGGCCGCGCTGGAGCAAGGCCGCCCAGACGCCACCCAACGCCTTGCCGCACTGGTGGAAACCTTAGGAACACAGCCATGAATAGCGAAACACGCCTGCCGCATGATATCGGCCCCATCCACTTTGTTGGCATTGGCGGCATCGGCATGAGCGGCATTGCCGAAGTGCTGATGAACCATGGCTATAAGGTGCAAGGCTCTGACCTGAAGGAAAGCCCGATCACCCAGCGGCTGGCGGAAGCAGGTGCTGAGGTTTTCATTGGCCAAAAGGCCGAAAACTTAGAGGGCGCCGAGGTGATCGTGGTGTCGACCGCGATCAAAAAGGGCAATGCCGAGCTGGACGCGGCGCGCGCCCGTGGCTTGCCAGTCGTGCGGCGCGCTGAAATGCTGGCCGAGCTGATGCGACTGAAAAGCAATGTGGCGGTGGCGGGAACGCACGGCAAAACCACAACCACCTCGATGGTGGCGGCGCTGCTTGATGGCGGCGGCATGGACCCAACCGTGATTAACGGCGGCATCATCCATGCCTACGGCTCGAATGCGCGCATGGGTAGCGGCGACTGGATGGTGGTGGAAGCCGACGAGAGCGACGGCACCTTCAACCGCCTGCCTGCCACCATCGCCATTATCACCAATATCGACCCCGAGCATATGGACCATTACGGCAGCTTTGATGCGCTTCGTGAGGCCTTCCATACGTTTGTGAGCAATATTCCGTTTTATGGTGTAGCTGTCTGCTGCATAGATCACCCCGAGGTGCAGGCGCTTGTTGGCCGCATTACCGACCGCCGCGTGGTCACTTACGGCATGAATCCGCAAGCCGATGTGCGGGTAAAAAACCTGAGTTATAAGGGCGGAAAAGCCTATTTTGATGTTGCGATGAAGGTCGGCTCGATCAAGGGCTTGGAGTTACCCATGCCCGGCGACCACAACGTGCTGAATGCCACCGCTGCCATTGCCACCGCTCTGCACCTTGGCGTAACCGCCGAGGAAATCAAGGCCGCGCTGAAAGGCTTTGAGGGGGTCAACCGCCGCTTCACCCGTGTGGGCGTGGTGGATGGTGTGACCATCATTGACGACTACGCCCACCACCCCGTGGAAATCGCCGCCGTGCTCAAGGCCGCCCGTGAAAGCTGTGAGGGCCGCGTGATTGCCGTGCACCAGCCCCACCGCTACAGCCGCCTTGCCGACCTGTTCGAAGACTTTTGCAGCTGCTTTAACGATGCGGATGTTGCCGCCATCGCCCCCGTTTTCGCCGCCGGAGAGAAGCCGATCGAGGGGGTGGACCACGTCACCCTCGCCGCTGGCCTCGTAACCCACGGCCACAAAAACGCCCAAGCGATAGACGGCGAAAGCGGCCTTGCGGCCCTGATAAAAGCCGAGGCCAAAACGGGCGATATGGTGGTTTGCCTCGGCGCGGGCACCATTAGCGCTTGGGCCAACGCGCTGGTATGAGCAGCTTTATCGCGGCCTGCCTCTGGGCGATTTCCGCGAATGTCATCGCCATGATCCCGTGGGGCCAGCCTTACCGCCTGCACTGGAACCTCGCGCGGCTGCTGGTGCTGGCCTTGCCGATTATGCTCTATTTTGTTGGCTTACAACACGGCCTGCTGTGGCTGCTCGCCGCGCTCACGGTTGCGGTTTTCCAGTTGCGGCTTATGCTGCGGCATATGTTTAACGAAGCGAGGGCAAAATGGAGGGCGCGATGACGGCGATTTTGGCGGCGTCCCTCTGGGCGCTGGCGGTGAACCTTGTGGCGATGCTGCCGCATAATCGCCTGCACTTCACCCTTGGCGGGGTGCTGCTCTTGTGCTTCCCCTATGTGCTGTGGCTCATTGGGCAGGCCTTTGGCGGCTGGGCCGTGTTTGCCATTGTGCTGGTGGGCCTGTCGCTTTATCGCTTGCCGCTGGTTTATTATATAAAGAAAGCGCTGGGAAAGCATGAGCCTGATTGAAAGCCTGCCTGAAGTCGAGGGCCGCCTCGTTGAAAACCGCCCACTAGACGCCCTAAGCTGGCTCCGCGTTGGTGGCCCCGCCGAGGTGCTGTTTACGCCCCTGCATATGGCAGACCTCGCGGCGTTTATGAAGGCCCTGCCCGCTGAAATTCCGGTGCTCCCCATCGGCGTTTGCTCCAACCTGATCATCCGCGATGGTGGCATAAAAGGCGTGGTGGTGCGGCTCGGGCCACGCTTCAACGGCTTTGAGGTGCTGAAAGGCAGAGAGGTCCGCGTCGGGGCCTCGGCGCTGGATGCACAGGTGGCGAAAAAGGCGGCGGAAGCAGGGATAGACCTTGCCTTTCTGCGCACGATCCCCGGCAGCATCGGCGGCGCTATAAAGATGAACGCAGGCTGCTATGGCAGCTATATCGAGGACGTGTTTGTGCGCGCCACGGCGGTGACGCGCCAAGGCAAGATCGTGACCCTGAAGCCCGATGACATGGGCTTTGCCTACCGCCACTCCGATATGCCCGACGACATGACGATCACCCAAGCCATCCTGCGCGGCCCCCTCGGGGAGCCAGCCGAGATCGAGGCCAAAATGGAAGCGGCCCTTGCCAGCCGCGCCGCCAGCCAGCCGGTAAAAGAGCGCACCTGCGGCTCCACCTTCCGCAACCCCGCGGGGTTTTCCTCCACCGGCGAGGCCGACGACGTGCATGACCTGAAAGCATGGAAGCTGATTGACGAAGCCGGCCTGCGCGGCGCAAGGCTGGGCGGGGCGCAGATGTCCGAAATGCACCCGAACTTCATGATAAACACCGGCGGGGCCACAGCGGCAGACCTTGAAGGGCTGGGGGAAAGAGTGCGCGACAAGGTGCGGGCAAAGCACGGGATTGAGCTGGAATGGGAGATAAAGCGGGTGGGGGAAGATGGTTGAGATAAAGGATATTGTTGATCAGGAGAGCTTGGAGGCTTGGTTGGAGGGGCAGCCAAGAGAATACTCTATATCACTTTCCAGCCGAATGTGCCTTCGCACATTTGCACCAAATTTGAATACTTTTGGAATGAGCAATGAAATAGAAAATCGTGATTTGGCAATGCTTGCAATTTGGCGCGCTAACTTGGTTGGGTATGTTTCCTCAAATCGCTTACAAATCATAACTCATGAAGCGTTGTTAGTTTCGGCGAAATCCGCGTTAGCTTACTTATTAAAGCTGCCGAGTACATTAGCCTATTCAATTGGTCGAACACTTGAGGCCATTTCGTCAGGCAAAAATAATGCAGTACGGTGGGTCGTATATGCTATAGAAGCAAATTTCAGAGAAAGATCATCACACGGAAGTGCGCAATGTTATTGGCAAGAAATTAGACGGGATTGTAGGGCTTTTGAGGTGAATGACACGCTAAGAAGAGTTAAATTGTGGCATCACCTTGAGAACCCCTACTTGTCAGCTTGGCGCGTTTCTAGGCAACAGTTTTTGGATGACCCTGTTGATTGGTCCTTTTGGATTAAATGGTACGAATCAATAGTTGATGGAATGCCATTAGATCAGAAATTGCTGGAGCAGATCATCTTGATTCCATCCGAGGAATGGGAAAAAGGCTCCAAGCATGTGAATACGATTATCGCGGAGATTGAGGCGGCGTTTGAAACGCCTCAGGTGTCCACAAACTACACAAAATCCATTCAGCAAGCCGTCGCACAAAACAAAGAGGGCATTGCCCCGCAAATCGAAGCACTGACAGAAATTTTGTCAGCCGAAATCGAGAGGCTTCGAGGCAAGAACCCTGCCGATGAAATTGAGCAGGAAGAAATTGAGCGGTTGAGGGGCATCTTTGAAGGGCTTCAGGTGTCGATTGTTCGGCTGGGAGAACTGCTACCAAATAGCGGCGAACCAAGCCAAGACGTTGCGGAAGAAATGGAAGGACTGCTCAAGGTTTACGCTGGCGAGTTCCGGAAATGGCCGCGTGAAAATGCGGCTGATATGGTGGATAGCACAATCAGAGCTTCGCTTGTTGGGTTGACGGCTGGTGTAATTGTCGCCTTTGGAGCACCCGTTCTCTTGGGGGTTGCTGTCGGCGGAATTACATTTGGCGGGAAGAAGTTGGCGGGAGCCGCGAAGGCGCTTAAAGATAGTTCTTCCGGCGGGAATTGATTGAATATTGTAGGGTGGGTTTCAACCCACCATTCGCACGTGGTGGGTTGAAACCCACCCTACATTTCTGCGATTGGTGCGTGGGGACCACGCACCCTACTTTGTGGAGGAGCCTTTGGCCTTACCTTTGGTGGAGGTAACAACGCCCGCTTCCGGCGCGGGTTTTTCCTTTACGGGGGCTGGCTCGATCACTTCTTTTTCGTCCTTTTTCACCGTGCGTTGGCTGACCTTGGTTTTAACATCTCCGCATTTGGCGCAGGTATATGTAAGTGTGGTTTCAACCTCTTCTTCCAGCCACGTTACCACCTTGGTTGAATAATCCGGCTGGGCATCGCGGGTTTCTTTGGCTTCCGAGGACAGAGTCTTTTCGGTGCGGTCGGTTTGGCTAATCGAGAAGGC
>JAJRRX010000448.1 GCA_024279075.1 Alphaproteobacteria bacterium
GCGTATGCGCTGTATCGCGCAATCCGCTGCCCGCTTCCTCAAGCTCAACCGCTTTTGCTGCCGTGCTGCTAAGCGCGGTGGCCGCAACTGCTGCTGGCGCTGTGGCCGCTGCAAGCTTCAAAAAGCTCCGGCGATCAGCTTTTACGCTGTCATCTTTATCGCTCATGTCTTCCCTCCTGTTTGGCCCAAAGGCCGATTAGCGGTTTAACCCGCATCCATTCGAAACGCTTCGCGCTCGATCTCCATAAAGGCCTTACCGGCGCTGCCCACAGGGGCATAAAACACCGAGCTTTTCGCGGCCTCCAAATCTGAAAAAAAGTGCTCGGCCCAAGAGCCGATATGCTTATTGAAAAACGCCGCCTGCTGCGCCAGCGGGGTTACCTCGCCAAAGCGCCCCGTAATCATCCCGCCCATCATTTCCAGCAGGCTGGCGATGTTGTCTTCCGGCTCATACACATTGGGCGCACGGGAAATCCGCAGCCCCGCCATATCTTTACGCAAGAGCGCAAGGGGCTTTTCGTTAAGGAACCCCGTCAGGTAAAAGCTGGTATAGGGCAGCAGCTCGCCGCGCCCGAGGCCAATAAACAGCGCGGTAAATTCGCTTTCCACCGCCTTGGCCGAAGTGGCCTTGGCCACCCGCGCCATCGCATTTATCGCCTCGCCCATCGGGCTTTCATCCCCCGAAAGCGCCTTGGTTTTATCCAGCGTGTCTTTGCTGGGCGGGTTCGAGAGCAGCATGCCGAGAAAATTATACATATCGGCGCGCAGCCGGTCTTCCTCGTTAATTTCAATATCTGGGGCTGTGGCGTTCATACTGTTTCCATTTCTGTAGCGGCAGGCAGGCTGCCAGCCTCAAAATCAAAGCGCATCCGGCGGCGCGGCGCAAGGGTTGGGGCAGCCTCTTCCGGTGTGGGCAAAGGCGCGGTTTCAACCTCGGCGACCTCTTCCTCAACCTCGTCCACCACCTCGGGCGCGGCGGGCCCCTCCACCACCTCTTCCTCATCGGGCAGCATGCCTTTGCCAACACGATAAATGGTTTTCACAATCCCCACAGGGTCCGCCGCCGTAAAATCCTCGCCGTAATCCACAAGCATATCCACATTGGCCAACACCGGATTGCTGGTCCAAAGCCGCTTAAGCGCGCGGTTGCGCAAAGCCGCTGGCACGGTTTCTTTCATAAAGGCGCTAAAATCATCGCCCGCACCCATTTCATCAGGGTTGGGCAACTCAAGCTCGGCCAGCACCTCTTCTTCTGTCTTTTCAGCCAGCGCCGCGTGCTGCTCGGCAATCACCGCCTCGGCCTTCGCCACCTCCAGCGCCTCGGCCTCAGCCTGCACGGCGGCTTTTCTGTTGGCCCAGCGGCTCAATGCATCGTCTCCCGCTTGGCATGCGGCGCACGGTAAACATCGGTAAGTTGCGAAACACGAGCGTCCCCAATTCCGTCCTCCACCAAATCCGTGCGCCGCTTGTCGCGCCGCCGCTTAACAAATGTCTCTTCCTTATAGTGCTTATCCACCCATTCTCGCACCAGCGCCTGCAAAGCGGGCGGCATTGGCACCAGCTCCACAATATCGTCGCCATTATCGGCATAATCCTGCCCGTCAAAAGGCGACGCCGTGGCCAGCACCACCTCCAGCCCGCTCTCGGTCTCCGTGGTTTCCCGCATCACCACATAAATTGACGGTATCTTGGTGGAAAGCTCGGTCAGATAAGCCTCGGTATCGGTGCGGTAAAGCTCCAGCGGCACAGTGGCGGCGTGGTATTCAACGGTTTCGCCCTCGCGCCGCAGCTCCCGCCAGTGGGCCGGCCCCGCACCCGGGATCACCGCCTCGGCCCGCCACACCCACTTGGCCCAACGGGTCACGCCCGGAGATTTCCGAACCACGACCCCGAGGGGTAAAACAAGTTTTTTTTCTGACCCGTCAGACACGCCAAACCTCCTGCCGCACGGTTTTCCATGCGTTCAGTATAAACATGATGCCTCCGGCGCGGCCCGCCTAGCTATAAATGCCGCCTTTGCAAAAATAGTGGAGATTCTGGACATTTAGACCCCGCATTTTCACCCCCACGCCCCCCTGAGACAATCTGTCCAATCGGCCATTTCCCGAGCTAATTAATCAGGTTTGAGGGATTGGAAAAAAACGAATCACTTGAGCGTGATTTCTATGATCTTCAAAGTGGCAAAAGGGCTTTACTCTCTGCCTGATTACGGCCTAACTGTGGCAAGAAATTAAGGAATTTGGGGTAATGCTCGGGGGAAATACATGCCTAACACATTGATATTATGTGATTGTTCTGGTTCGCAAAAACTGGACGCCAAGGCGCTTGGCAAAGCGACAGGCATGGCCTGCTCAAAGGTTCATACAGCCCTTTGCACCAGCGAGCTGGCAAGCGCAGCGGCGCTGATTGGGGCAGGTGGTGCCGTGATTGCCTGCCAGCAAGAGCGGCAGGTTTTTGAAGAATTGGCCGATGAGCTCGGCACCACCCCCCCCCAATTTGTCGATATCCGCGACCGCGCGGGCTGGTCCGATGATGGCACCAAATCCACCGCCAAAATGGCCGCGCTGCTGGCTGATTTTGCCCTGCAAGCCCCCATCACCAAAATGCTGGATCTGCACTCTGAAGGCCAATGCCTGATCCTTGGCCCCGAGCCGGTGGCACTGGCCGCCGCCGCCCAGCTCAGCGAGGTGCTCAGCGTAACCGTGCTGCTTGAAAGCGCAGACGATATCCCGACCCGCCGCGATTTTGACGTGGTTATTGGCAAGCTCCACAGCGCCAGCGGCGGGCTGGGACAATTCGAGGTTCGCATCGACGCGCTACAAATGCCCGAGCCTTTTGGGCGCGGTGCGCCGCAGCTTTCTCCGCCGCGCGATGGGGGCCATTCTGCCTGTGACCTGATCCTTGATCTACGCGGAGAGACCCCGCTTTTTCACCATAAGCGAGACGGCTACCTGCGCGCTGACCCGCGCCATCCGGAAGCCGTAAGCAAAGCGGTTTTTGAGGCCAGCCAGCTTATCGGCGGCTTTGAAAAGCCGTTTTACGTGGCGCTGGACCCGCATATTTGCGCCCATACCCGCTCCGGCATTTCCGGCTGCTCCAACTGCATTAACACCTGTGAAACCGGCGCGATCAGCCCTGATGGTGAGCATGTAAAGATCGACCCGCTGGTGTGCGCGGGCTGTGGTGGCTGCGCTTCGGTTTGCCCCTCGGGAGCCATTACCTATGAAGCGCAGGGTTTTGGATACCTGCTGCAACGGCTTGAAACCATGGCTAAAACCTATCGCGATGCCGGCGGCAAAGCCCCACGCCTGCTTGTGCATGATGCCGAATTTGGTGGCGAGATGATTTCGCTGGCGGCGCGCTTTGGCCGTGGCCTGCCCGCTGATGTGATCCCGCTTGAGGTTGACCCCCTGACAACCTTTGGCCATGCCGAAATGCTAGCCGCCCTTGGCTGTGGCTTTGCGGCGGTGGATGTGTTGCTTGCGCCCAAAACCGAGCGCCTGCCCTTGGAAAGTAGCCTCGCGTTGGCCCTTGCCATTAGTGGCCAAGCGGCCCTCCGCCTGCTGGACCTTAACGACCCAGACGCGCTTTCAGAGGCGCTTTATGGCCAAGATATCGCCACCCCTGCAGCGCCTATTCTGCCCATTGGTAACCGCCGCCAAGTGACCCGCCTCGCGGCCCAGGCCCTGCGCCCTGTGCCTGAGGCCCCCATCGCCCTGCCCCAAGGCGCGCCTTACGGGGCGGTGGTGGTGGACACCGACAAATGCACCCTTTGCCTCTCTTGCGTTTCGCTCTGCCCCTCGGGGGCGCTGTTGGATAACGAGGACGTGCCACAGCTTCGCTTTCAAGAGGATGCCTGCTTGCAATGCGGGATTTGCAGCCATGCTTGCCCTGAAAATGCCATCACGCTTTTGCCGCAGCTTGATCTTTCAGATAAGGCGCTTGCGCAGCGGATTTTGCATGAGGAAGAGCCGTTTGCCTGCATCTCTTGTGGTTCGCTTTTCGGGGTGAAATCCAGTGTTGAGCGCATCATTGATAAGCTGGCCGACAAGCACCCGATGTTTACTGGATCAGACAATGCCAAGCTCATTCAGATGTGTGATAAATGCAGGGTTGAAGCGCAATTTGGCAACACTAATAATCCGTTTCAGGGCGGTGCGCGCGCGCCAACCCGCACCACGGATGATTACCTCAAAGAGCGGGATTCTTAATGTTCGACCAGCGGCGCACCAAGATCAGCGGGCATTATCCCGCTGACAAATGTCAGAATATCTTCCAACTGATCCAGCGTCAGCCGCAACGGTTGGTTGGCCGGTGGAAAAGCAGGGTCAAAAGGCTCGGATACCCCCTCAAGTTGCACCAGAGAAGGGTGCGGAATGCGGGCGTAAAACGTGCTAAAACGCTCTTCCCAATCGGGCAAGCTGCGCAGCACCGAAAAGGACGGCGTCGAGCCGATGCCTTTCATGCGGTTGCGATCACCAACCACATGGCAGCGACCACAGTTTGCAAAGGAAAAATCCTCGCCGCGTTTGGCATTTCCGTCAAATATAGTGGCGGCTTCAGCGGCGCGCAGGGTTTCTATTGGGGCGAATATTTGCACACCGTCAAGCTCGAATTGTGCGATGGCGCGGCGGCCAATATCGGAGTCAAGCCATGCAGCAAAACGCTGGGCTTTTCCTCGCTGCGGGGTGTCATCTTCAGTGATCTGCAAGTAATAAACCTGCCCCAAACCTTCCATCAGCGGCACGCCGTTATCCGTCGAGATTATCGCCTCGGGGTTGTTGGCCGCCAGCGTAATGCGAATACCGGTTTTCAGGGAAAACCGTGGCAGCAGGAAGCGCATAAAGCCACTCTCTTGCAATTCGGCGGGGCTAGAGAGACCAAAGCCAGCCTCTTGCGGCACAGCGGCGACCGGCACCAGCAGGCTGGCTATAATAAGCAAGGCGGGTGTGTTGAATTTGTGAATCATCCCCAAAGGGTGCGCATTGCGGCCCGTGCTGTCAATACCATGATTTCGGGAGTTTGAAATGAACCAGAGAGATGCGGTTCTCGCCGCGCTAAAAACTGTAATGCTGCCTTCTGGGGCGGATATTGTGAGCGCAGGCATGGTCAAAGCCTTGACGGTGGAAGGCGGCAGTGTGCGCTTTGTGTTTGAGGTTTCGGGCGGGCAGGCCAAGGCGTTAGAGCCCGTGCTGGCAACGGCGCAAGCGGCAGCGGAAGGCGTGGCTGGTATAACAGCGGTTTCTGCCGTGATGACCGCGCATAGCACCCCGCAAGCGCCACCGGATTTGGGCACCAAAAAAGCCGAGCCCAAGGGGCCGCAAAAAATCCCTGGCGTGGAAAAGATCATCGCCATTGCCTCGGGCAAAGGCGGGGTTGGCAAATCCACCCTGTCGGTAAACCTCGCGGTGGCGTTAGCGGCTGAGGGCAAAAAGGTGGGCTTGCTCGATGCTGACGTTTTTGGCCCCTCGCAGCCCCGTATGCTCGGGGTGTCTGGCCGCCCTGCTTCGCCCGATGGCAAAACCATTTTGCCGCTGCGCAATCACGGCGTTACCATGATGTCCATCGGGTTGATGACCAATGATGACGAAGCGGTGGTCTGGCGTGGGCCGATGCTGATTGGCGCGTTGCAACAAATGCTCAACCAAGTGCAATGGGGCGCGCTGGATGTGCTGATTGTCGACCTGCCGCCCGGCACCGGCGATGTGCAAATGACGCTGGCACAAAAGGCCGTGGTTGACGGAGCGATTATCGTGAGCACGCCGCAAGATGTGGCGTTGATAGACGCCCGAAAAGGCATTGATATGTTTAACAAGCTCGGCACACCGATTTTGGGTATGGTCGAGAATATGTCTTACCAGATTTGTGAAGAATGCGGCCATAAGGGCCACCCGTTTAGTCATGGCGGCGTGGCGGATGAGGCCGCCAAAATGGGCGTGCCGCTCTTGGCCGAGTTACCGCTGCACCTTGATATTCGGATTGCATCTGACAGCGGGGCGCCAATCGTGGTCAGCAAGCCTGACACCCCGCAGGCCATGGCCTTTCGCGACCTTGCCAAGCGGCTAATCGAGGAAGGCACCGTATGATCGACGATATTTTCGAAGCCCCGATGCCCGCTACTTTTCCGCCACTTTTTACCGGCGAAGCGGTGAGCGGCAGCACGGACCCCTTCACCAAAGCGTGCAGCCAAGCCATAATCGGCTGCGATGCCGGTTTGCTGGTGCATAGCATCACCCCTGACCAGATAAAAGCCGCGATTGTATTTGCGCCAGAAACCCCGCTAGAGGAGGCGATGCACGCAATGATAGCCTGCGGCGTGGGCTTTCAAAACGCCATGGGGGCGCTGGCCCCGCCCGAGGTTGGCGTGCACTTTGGCTGGCAGGGCGAGATTTATGTAAATGGGGGCCGCGCTGGGCGGTTGCGCGTTGCGGCCTCTGATACCGACCCCATAAAAGAGCCGAGCTGGCTGGTGGTGGGGCTGGAAATTGACCTGCTGCCACAAGGCGAGGGCGAAACCGGTGAGCGCCCCAATGAAACCTGCCTGATGATGGAAGGCTGCGGTGATATCTCGCCCATTCGGTTGCTGGAATCCTGGTCGCGCCACACGCTGGTTTGGCTCAATGATATCGAAAATGACGGCCCGCGCGCCCTGCACGAGCAATGGCGCGGGCTGGCAAAAGGGGTGGGTGAGGCGGTGACGGTTGGCGCGGCCAGTGGCACTTATGTCGGCATAGACGAAAATTTCGGCCTGCTTTTAAAAACCGGCAGCGAGACGCGGCTCGTCCCGCTTTCCAGTATTATTGAAAACGGAGACCAGATATGAACCTCGCCCGCGCTATTCATTTTGACGAAAGCGATACACTCATTTTCCATAGTCA
>JAJRRX010000449.1 GCA_024279075.1 Alphaproteobacteria bacterium
AGGCATAAAGGTTGCGCCTGCGAGGGCGCGAGGGGAGTGAGGTGAGGCAAGGGCCTCACATCAAAAGTCAAAAACGTTAGAACCTAACAATCTTGGCTTCGCAAATTCTGTATAGCGCTGATTCGGTTTGGGCGAATTGACCCAAATCAACTAAGTAAAAATGATCGGTGGTTCACTCAATTAGCTTTGTCAGGGTTAGGTTGCGGAAAAACCCGTTGGTGCCCGGGCCAACCCACAACCCAATGCGCCCGCCCCCGTCAGCGCCGAGTTTGAGGTCGGTCACTTCCAGTACCGGCATCTCACCATCGTCGATAAACAGGCGCGCGGCCTCGCCCTCAACCTCGATGCGGATTTTGTGCCATGTGGCGGGGCGAATATCGGCGGCGGATTCGTATGCTTCCGGCGCTTCCTCGCGCAGGCGGGCGAAATCCCAATCGGGCATCGAGATATACTGCACCGCATGGTTGCGGCGGGCCTCATCCTCGGCTTGGCCATTTTCGGGGCGCAAGTAAAAGCATTCACCGCTGCTCATATCGTCCGAAATCCGAAAACAAATACCGATAAAGCCACGCGCGATCATGCGGGAGAACCGCGAAACATTGGGCGACACCGCGCCGTTCAGCTCCACCTCAATGCTGCCATTCTGAAAGTCGCTGCCCTCAAGCACTGCAAAAGTGCGGTCATCATTCATCCGCGGCAGGCCAGATTCGGTGGACTTCACAAACACGCCCTCGCCACCCTGCGCCGCGCCTTCGCTGACCAGCACACGCTGCGCAACCAGCCCGTGGGTAGTGGTGAGCGGATACAGCCGCGCATTTTCACTTGGGGTTTGCACATAGAGGCTTTCCGTCACGCTGCCTTCGGGCACAGGCGTAAGCGTGGCGACCACGCTATCATCAGCATAGAGAAACCAGAAGATGACCCCCGCCAGCACGACCAGTAAAACTGCGAACCCTTTGAATATTTTCTTTAGCATTTGTTTTTAGCTCCCGTTTTTGCCATTCTGTTTGGTATACAATATATCTTTCTAGCGAGATAGTTATCTTTCTGTCAAGATAGTTTTGAAGGAGCCTTGATGACCATTTGTGATGAACCAACGGCATGGGCCTTGTTGGAAGACCGAACAGTAAAAACGGTGCTGGGCCTTGATCGGGCGCAAAGCCATTTGCGCGATCGCAATATTAAATCCGTGGCCAGCTTTGGCCTCACATGGGGGCAATTTTCAACCTTAACCGCATTGCGGCAAGCCCCGCTGCCGCACCAGTTGCTGCCATCGCAGCTTTATGGGCCGGTGCAAGTGACCTCGGGCGGGATGACCAAAATTCTGGACGGGTTAGAGCAAAAGGGGCTTATTTGCCGCGTGGATAACCCGAAAGACCGGCGCGGGCAGTTTGCCCGGCTTACGGATGAAGGGTTTACCAAGGTCAACACCGTGGCCGCCGCGCTGCAAGCGGATGTGGCCAAAACCTTTGAAGGCACGCTCACCGAGCAGGAACAAGCCGATTTGGCACGGCTGGTGGCGCGGCTATGCCAGAGCCTCGGCGCATAAAAAAGGCCCGACATTGCTGCCGGGCCTTTTTCAAATATCGGGCGTGACTACTCGCCGCCACCCAATGAGTGGATATAAACCGCAGCTTGGCGAATCTGGCTTTCAGACAAGCGGCCAGACCATGCAGGCATAACGCCAAAGCGCGCGTATGTTACGGTTTCTGTCAGCGTTTCTTCGTCTGAGCCATAAAGCCAGATCGCGTCTGTCAGGTTTGGCGCGCCAACGAAGCGATCACCGGTGCCGTCATCTGCGTGGCAAGCGGCGCAGTTGTCAAGGAACAGGTTTTTGCCGTCCTCGGTTTCTACAGCGCCGTTGATGCCCGAAAGCGAGCCAACATATTGCACAAGTCCGCTAATTTCCTCTTTGTTGAGGAATTCACCAAAGGCAGGCATTTGCGACGTGCGTGTATCCAGATCAGTTTCGTAACGGATGCCGTGGTTAACGGTGGTGTAGATATCCTCTATAGAACCGCCCCAAAGCCAGTCATCGTCGATCAGGCTTGGGTAGCCCTTGGCCCCATTGGCACCGGCACCGTGGCACTGAGCGCAAAAGGTTTGGAATACCGCGCGGCCACCGTTATAAGCAAAACCGTCAGCCTCGCCGCCAACAAGATCATCCGTGGAAATCGCAGCCAGTTCCAGCTCGTTTATCCGCGCCGTAAGAGGTGCGTTTTGTGCTTCCACGGCTGCGATATCTGCCGCCACTTCCCCGCGAGAGGAATAGCCGAGCAGGCCCGGAGTGGCCCCGCCGGGTAGGGGGATAGCCGGGTAAGCAATGGCATAACCGATGCCCCAGATGATGGTGAGGTAAGTTGTCCAGAGCCACCAGCGTGGCAGTGGGTTGTTATACTCTTCGATCCCGTCCCATGAGTGGCCCGTGGTTTCGACTTCCGGTTTTTTTACAGGTTTTCTAGCCATTATTTCTCTCCTGACTTGTCTTCAACCAAGACATCGTCATCTTGCAGCGGCAGGTTGCGCAAATGGTCATAACTTTTCTTGGTGCCGGGGCGAAAAGCGAAGATGATAACACCGATGAAAAAGGTAAACATCATCAGCATAAACCAGCTATCGGCCAGCTCTCGTAGTATTGTATACATCATACCCTCCTAGCGGCTTGCGTCTGGTTCAAAGGTTGAGAAATCAACCATTGTGCCCAGCACTTGCAGATAAGCGATCAGCGCATCCATTTCGGTCAGCTCTGGCTGGCCGTCAAAGTTGCGCGCTACGACCCGCTCGTCATAGTTGGCATAAAGGCTGTCTATGCCGTCACTATAAGGGTCGAGCTGGGCCAGCAGGTCTTCCTTGGCCGAGGCGATCATCACTTCGGTATAAGGCACACCCACCATCGCGTCAGCGATTAGGCGATCCTCAACAAACTCGATGTTGAGCTTGGTGCGCTTAAGGAAAGCGTATTCAGGCATGATCGATTCAGGCACAACCGAGCGCGGGTCGCTCAGGTGGTCCACGTGCCACTCATCAGAGTAGCGGCCACCAACGCGCGCCAAATCTGGCCCTGTGCGCTTGGAGCCCCACTGGAACGGATGGTCATATTGGCTTTCGGCCGCCAGCGAATAGTGGCCATAGCGCTCCACTTCGTCGCGCATCGGCCGGATCATTTGACTGTGGCACACATAGCAGCCTTCACGCACATAAATGTCTCGCCCGGCCAGCTCCAGCGGGGTGTAGGGGCGCATGCCCTCTACATCCTCGATGGTGTTTTGCAGGTAGAAAAGCGGCACGATTTCAACCAAGCCACCGATGCTAACCACCACAAGGGAGAGCACCATCAGGAGGGTGGCGTTACGTTCAATAACGCCGTGTTTGTCTAGAATTCCCATAGTCTCTTTCCTTATTCAGCAGGCACGGCGGTCGTGGCTTGTTTTGGCGTTGCAGCGCCAGCCCCGATCATCGTCATCCGAAGGTTATACGCCATGATCAGCGCACCAGTGAGGTAGAACAAGCCACCTGTGCCACGGGTTACCAGCAGCGCAAATTTAGCCACAACCGTGTCAGCGAAGGAGTTCACAAGGAAGCCTTGCGCATCAACTTCGCGCCACATTAGGCCTTCCATAATGCCCGAAACCCACATGGATGATGCGTAAAGCACGATACCAATCGTGGCGAGCCAGAAGTGGTAGTTCACCAGCTTCAAGGAATAAAGCCGCTCACGGCCCCAGAGCTTTGGCGTCAGGAAGTAGAGCGCCCCGAAGGTGATCATCCCGTTCCAGCCCAAAGCACCGGAGTGCACGTGGCCAATGGTCCAGTCTGTATAGTGGCTTAGCGAGTTCACTGCTTTAATCGCCATCATCGGCCCTTCAAAGGTCGACATGCCGTAAAACGCGATGGATACAACCATGATTCGCAAAACAGGGTCTGTGCGCAGCTTATCCCACGCACCAGAGAGCGTCATCAAACCGTTGATCATACCACCCCAGGACGGCATCCAGAGGATGATCGACATCACCATACCCAGCGTTTGGGCCCAGTCAGGCAGCGCTGTGTAGTGCAGGTGGTGTGGGCCAGCCCAGATATAAAGGAAGATCAGCGCCCAGAAGTGAACGATGGAAAGCTTATAGGAGAACACCGGGCGGTCCGCCTGTTTTGGCACGAAGTAGTACATCATGCCAAGGAAGCCCGCTGTCAGGAAGAAACCAACGGCGTTATGGCCATACCACCATTGCGTCATGGCATCTTGCACGCCCGAGAACAGCGACACCGATTTGGAGCCAAAGATTGATACAGGCACCGCGAGGTTATTCACAATATGCAACATGGCGATGGTAATAATGAAGGCGAGGTAGAACCAGTTGGCCACATAAATATGCGGCTCTTTGCGCTTATAAATCGTACCAGCGAATACAATGAGGTAGGCGACCCAAACAATGGTCAACCAAATGTCGATATACCATTCAGGCTCAGCATATTCGCGGCTTTGACTGGCCCCAAGCACATAGC
Source organism: Alphaproteobacteria bacterium (assembly GCA_024279075.1). GTDB lineage: Bacteria > Pseudomonadota > Alphaproteobacteria > Rhodobacterales > Rhodobacteraceae > UBA3077. Next base: position 4,504 of record JAJRRX010000449.1, read on the forward strand.
TGAACGCGGCCAAAACGATGAAGAGCTGATAGCCCCAGAACACAAACCAAGCTAGATTGCCGCCAAATAACCGCGCCGCCGAGGTGCGCTGCACCACATAAAACGAGGTAGCGATCAGCGCATTGCCGCCAAAGGCAAAGATAACAGCCGAGGTATGCAACGGGCGCAAGCGACCAAAATTGAGGTAACCATTGGTTAGCTCGCTCAAGTTCATGCTCGGGAAGGCAAGCTGAAACGCAATCCACGCCCCGACCGAAAAACCGGTGATGCCCCATGCGACCGTGGCAATTACGCCAGCGCGCACAACCCCGTCCATATAGCCGGTTTCGGCAGGTGCCGGCGCATTGCCGATTTTGCCGATTTCACGAATAAACAGGATACCTGCCCAAAGAATGATGATAATCGCACTGACCTGATAAGATAGATCCCTTGCGAAGTTTGTTGCGAATGCCGCCGCGAGCACAATGGCCCCAAGCACAACCGCCTTGATGATATGTTGCATATTAACGCCCTCATTTCAGAATCGAGCAGATATACTCCGCCCGTTATTATGCTTGGGTAGTGGTGCATCAAGGTTAATACAACATTGATCTAGGTCAAGTTGCGTCTCTATTTCACATATTTTATGCGATAAACCCACCGTCGGAATCATCCGAGGCTTCGCCCAGCAAGCGCACATAATCAGGCACCCGAATATGGCGGGCATCCTCCATAATGATAACACCAGATTTTTTAAGCGCTGAAAACTGGCGGCTGACCGTCTCGATGGTCAAGCCAAGGTAATCCGCCATAGCTTCGCGTGTCAGCGGCACCTCAAAGCGCAAGCCATCGCCAAGCTTTTCATGGCTGAGTTCAGAGCCTCGGCGGGCAAAAATCACAAGCATACTTGCGATTTTCTCACGTGCGGTCTTGCGGCCCAGCAGCAGCATCCACTCACGCGCCGAGTCCAGCTCGTCCATTGTCATGTCTAGTAAACGGCGCTCAAGCGCTGGAGTATCGTCGATCAAATCGTTAAATTTACTGACCCTGAAATGGCAAACCATCACCTCGTTTGCCGCCACCACGTCATAAGGCGCAACCTTGCGCCCGGGCCTGCCAATAAAGTCTGATGGCAGCAAAAGCCCGACCATTTGGCGGCGCCCATCGGCCAGGCTGCGTGAAAGTGTCGCCACACCATAAACCACCGAGCCAATCAGCGGCATTTCCTCTCCGGCCCACACAATGGTCTCGCCCGCTTGGTAAGTTTTGTAGGATTTGATGTCGTCGAGCTGCTCCAGCTCGGGTGGTTCGCAATAGGCGCAGATGGCACGATGCCTGATCGGGCAATCGCCACAGCGCATATTTGCTTCAATTTTCGGCACCAAATGGGGCATAAGTTAGCCTACCTTTAGGGGGAAAGTATGTCTAGCTTGATCTCGATCAAGGTTTCACACCTTATATGCGACTATTCGACCAAGATGACAGAGCTAAATACACTCGAATCCGCCGGGCTTTTTGAAAAAAACGTGCCGCGTTATACAAGCTACCCGACCGCGCCGCATTTCCACGCGGATATCGGACGGCCCGATTTTGCTTTTTGGCTGGAAACGCTGGACACTTCCAAGCCGGTTTCGCTTTATATTCACATCCCGTTTTGCGAGCGCCTATGCTGGTTTTGCGCCTGTCGCACCCAAGGTGTCACCTCCATTAGCCCCGTTGCGGCCTATGTGGATGTGCTGCTGCAAGAAATCGCCATGTTCAAAGCCACGCGCCCCGAGGGGCTAAAGCTCGGGCGGCTGCATTTTGGTGGTGGTTCGCCCACAATTCTCACGCCCGCGCTGATAGACACCTTAATGGCGGCGATTCTCGATGCCACACCCTTCGATGATGATTGCGAATTTTCGGTCGAAATTGACCCCACCGCCTGTAACGACGAAAAAATCGCAGCCTTCGCCCGCGGCGGCATGAATCGTGCCAGTATCGGCGTGCAGGATTTCAACCAAAAGGTGCAAGCGGCCATTGGCCGGCCGCAAAGCTATGAGCTAACGCGTGATACGGTAGACAGCTTGCGCCGCCACGGCATTGCATCAGTGAATATAGATATGGTCTACGGACTACCCTATCAGGGCCTTGCCGAGCTGAAAAACACAGTGGAGCTTGTGCAATCCCTCAACCCGGATCGCGTGGCGCTGTTTGGCTATGCCCATGTGCCTTGGATGGCAAAGCGGCAACAAATGATTCCTGAGGAAAGCCTGCCGGGTGCTCATGAGCGCTTCGCACAAGCCGAAATGGCCGCCGAGATGTTTGCCACCAACGGTATGGATGTGATCGGGATCGACCATTTTGCAAAACCCTCAGACAGCCTCGCCATCGCGGCGCGTAACGGCCACCTGCGGCGCAATTTTCAAGGCTATACGGATGATCGCTGTGTCGCGCTGATCGGCCTCGGGGCTTCGTCTATTTCGCGGTTTCCCCAAGGGTATATCCAGAATAACGCCGCGACCACCAACTATATCAAGTCTATCCAATCCGGTGATTGGTCCGCAGCCAAGGGCTTTGCGCTTGGCATGGCCGACCAAGTACGCGCCCGCGTGATCGAGTCTTTGATGTGCGATTTTGAAATTGATTTAAACGCCCTGAAAGACGCGTTTGGTGACTTCGCAAAGCCGGTAGAGGCGGATTGCAAGCGGCTGATAAAGGATTACACAGGGTTTGTGGCCTTAGAGGGCAACACATTCCGCATCCTCCACAATGGTCGCCCCCTCACACGCATTATCGCATCAGGGTTTGATGCCTTTAACGCGCCAAACCACCGCCACTCCAGCGCTATTTAATACGGTAGGTTAAAGCCCCAACGCTCTCCCGCCTGTCGGGCATCATTTTGCTGCGCAAAACGGACCCTCCCGTTGGGCGTGGCCTCGCTGCGCTCGGTGGCGGCGCGTTTAGCCCTGCGATTGTAGGCAAGTTGTGCGCGCGCCGCGCTGTTGCGGCAGCCCCCTTTTGCAGTATCGCCACAAGCGGACGCCTTTCAGCGCGGTGCGGGTAATGCCTCTCCAAAAACACAAGAGTTGACGCGCCGCTACCGAGCCAAAGGCGAGGCGTGGTCCGGGGCGCAGCACCGGACAAAAAGGTGAGAAAAAACCGAAAGCCCTGCAAGGGGTGGGACCTCTTGGGGAGACCACACCCCTCGCAGAAGGTTGGCGCGTTCTAGGCCCAACAAGAACCCGCCAGCTTTCTTTGCCGAAGCCTTGCTCCGACAGGTGCATATTCAATTATACCCCCGCAAACGTCAATGACTATTTTCTGTTTTGTTCGAAAATGTACGTTTTGTCAGGTCGCTTTGATGCCCTCAAGAAACCACTTGTTGTTTCGCGCGCTCCTATGCCATAAAAGCACCCATAACGAACATTTGCGAACACGGAACACCGCATGGCTCAAAACCTTCGACATGATGAAATTCTGAAAATCGCCCGTGATCTTGGCAAGGTGACTGTCGACGGGTTAAGCCGAGAGTTTGAGGTGACCGCCCAAACCATTCGGCGCGATCTCAGCGAGCTTTGCGAAATGGGGCACCTCACGCGAGTGCATGGTGGGGCCATTCCGCCCTCCTCCGTTATTAACCCCGGTTATGAAGAGCGCTCTCTGCTCGCTGTGCCGGAAAAGGAAGCGATGGCGGCGCTGTGTGCTAGTAAAATCCCTGATGGAGCTTCGATATTCCTGAATATCGGCACCACCACCGAGGCGGTGGCGCGGGCTTTGCTGAATCACAAAAACCTCATGGTTATCACCAATAATTTTAACGTTGCCAAAATTCTGTCCACCTCCCCCCATTCCGAGGTGATCGTAACTGGCGGAGTGCTGCGCCGCTCGGATGGCGGGCTTGTGGGGGATGTCGCCACTGAAATTATCCGCCAGTTTCGGGCAGATTATGCGGTGATCGGCATTGCCGCCATCGCGACAGACGGCACGCTGTTGGACCACGACTTCCGCGAAGTTCGTGTTACCCAAGCGATTATTGAAAACGCGCGGCAGGCTTTTTTGATGGCGGATGAGATCAAATATAATCGCCGCGCACCGGTGCGCATTGCCAGCCTATCAGATATGGATGCGTTTTTCACCGATAGCCCACCCCCTGCGCGCATTCAAAAGCTGTGTGATGATAGTGAAGTTGCGGTGCATATTGCGAAATAGCTAAACTTTGGGGGCAAAGGCGGGTTTTATTACGGCTGGGATATTGAATATTCCGGAATAAGCTGTAAGTGGCTGCTAACTAAACTCGCAAAGGACACTTCATGGCACCCGTAACCAGCGGCTACACCCGCATTCAAATCATCCTTCATTGGGCCATTGCCCTGCTGATCCTGTTTCAATTTGTTGGCTCCGAGGCGATTGAAGGGTTTGTGTCGGATATCGGCATTACCACAGCGTCTTCTTCTGAAACCATTCCCTTGCTTGTGCGGGCGCATGTTATTGCCGGATTGCTCACCTTTGCTTTGATGTTGGCGCGTGTTTCTATGCGCTTTCTCAAAGGCGCGCCGGCATTGCCGAAGGATGAAGACCCGAAATTGAAAATGGCAGCCCACGCCACCCATGGCATTCTTTACCTTGCTCTTTTGCTAACCCCCATCAGCGGTGCTCTGGCATGGTTTGGCCAGATCGAGCTGGCAGATACCGCGCATCTGGTGCTCAAAACCGTGCTGATACTCTTTGTCGGCCTGCATATTGCCGCCGCGCTTTATCATCAGTTTGTGCTTAAAAACGGGCTAATCAAGCGGATGATGAAGGCAGGTTAACAAGCCTTCACAGCCAAAAAAAATGGCCCGAAGCGCGGGCCATTTTCAGTTTCAGTCCACTACGATCTACATCGCAACAGAGAAATTCACGCCAATCCCAATGGCAGAGTTGTTCTCGAATGTGCCAGCCGCACCCGAAGAGTCTCCCAGCCAAATATACTTGGCACCACCAGAAATTTTGGTATTGCCCATAGTGTAGGTCAGGCCAGCACCGAGGCTAAAGAAGCCATCTGTTGGGGCCAGCGGGGTTGGGGCACCTTGCAAGTTGCGCTCATAACCAACCGTTACGGCCGCTGAAAGCGTATCGGATAATTTGCGGCCAACGCCAAAGTTGAAGGTTACGCGATCATCCGTGTAATCAACAATAGACCCGAGTGGGTAATTGGCGGGCGTTAAGTCAAACGCGGACCAGTCAACCCAGCGAACGGAGCCGAATATCAGTGTTTTCGGGTTTACGCCGGTTTGGAATTCAAGGTTAATTGATTGTGGAGTCACAACATCCATAGTGCCAGCAACGGCCCCAAATTCAAGCGTATCATGGGTTGTGGCAACCGTAGAACGGTAGGTAAGTGCAACCCGCAACGCGATATCAGGGATTTGAAAAGCGGCACCGGCAACATAGCCAAAGCCCGCAGCCGGGTCGGCGACGATCGAATAGCCGCCAACAAAAGGAACATCAGCTGTCGCTTGCATGGATTGGTAGGTTCCACCACCGAATAAAACGATGCGATCTGTCACATCATAGCTGCCAATGACCGTTATGGCTGAAGACGAAAGGTCCGCTGCAGTTCCGGTGTAAAAGCCAGCAGTATACTCCGCAAGAGAGCCATAGGGCTGGTCAAAAATTATTGCGAGGCCAATTTTGTCGCCTATGTCGGTTTTATAAGCGCCAGAAAACCCAAAATAGTTTGGAGACATGGTGCCCGTATCCAAGGTGGCGGGGTCTATGCCCGAAACCGATGGCATGGCATAAGATACGCCAAATTCAACAAGGCTACCTTCTTCAAAAATAATATCAACCGATTGGCTTGTGCGTTCGATCCCGCCAGCCTGCACCATTGCGCTGCTGGCCAAAAGGGCCGCACCGGCCGCAATACTTATATTTTTCATAGCTTCCTCCCAGAAATAATTATCTGGCTTTAGCTTACCTAGGCGTCAATCGGCTGGTCAATCTTTACGCAACGGCAAGCGCAAGATTTATCCAATTTGTAACAAATTTAGCGCTAAATTCGGTCTCTGAGGGCAT
>JAJRRX010000450.1 GCA_024279075.1 Alphaproteobacteria bacterium
AATTACCTATGTGTGTGAGCGCCAAGGCTCTGGCTCTTGCGATGGCAGCACCTATGCTTTTGTATATCCAAATGATTCCGGCACGATCTATCTATGCGGCCCATATTTTGAGCTGCCATCACTTTCAGATGCAACTTTTCTTGAGGTCTTTAACTCCGGCACGCGCGGCGGCACGATCATCCACGAAATGTCTCACTATGACGATGTAGGCGGCACCAACGATAATTGTTACAACCGAGACGTATGCAGCAATTTTGCGCGGACATCGCCTAATCGCGCCGCCCACAATGCCGATAGCTTTCAGTATTTCGCCGAAGATACCTACCTAAAGTCCCGCTGACGCCTCGCTTTGCTCGGCCCTCGCGGCGCGTCCGGCACCTGTGTTTGTGGCAATTTCCCGCCCGCGCCGCGCGGTGAAGGAAGTGCTTGAGGCCAGCGCGATTAAGGGTTTGCCTCAAGCGAGCGTTTTTCAGCGCGGCGTGCGCACAACCTCGCAAAGCAGGGCAATGCCAGACGCGCCGCTACGGGAGATTACCGGCTAGCGCGACGGTCGCGGCGGCTGCTCATGGGTTGGAAAGCAACCGATACATGGGTTTCGCAATAGGGTTTGCCCGGCTCAACAGGGTGGCCACAAAACCAAAATTCTTCGGTCGCAGGGTCGCCAATAGGCCATTTACATGTGCGTTCGGTTAACTGCATCAAATTCAGCTTACGGGCTTTTTCCTCTATCTTTTTTACATTGGCCAAAGCTTCTTCCGAAACTTCGCTTGCCGAGCGTTGCGGTGGCAATGGCTTGCCAGCAGTAATAATTGGGCGTGGGCGCGGAATGGGCCTTTGCACCACGGGTTGCGCTGGTGCGGCCTCTTTTTTGGCCTCCACCTTTGGCTTTTTGGGCTTGGGTGCAGGCTTTGCGGCCTCCGCCTTAGGCGCAGCTTTTGCGGCTGTTGGCCGATTAGAAAGCCCGAGCCGATGCACTTTGCCAATCACAGCATTGCGGGTCACGCCGCCAAGCTCGGTGGCGATTTGCGAAGCAGACTTTCCGTCTCCCCACATTTTCTTCAAAATATCGACGCGTTCGTCCGTCCAAGCCATAACCGCTCTCCACATTTTTCCATGAGTTGGCTCTATATTAGTTTTCTAAAGGCAAAGTTACAATACTAGCAGTGTGTTTTATCTTTCCAAGCGCTCGCTTAATGCGCCAGAAATACGAATCCAGCCACTCCGGCAGAGGCTAAGTGTTAGACATTTGGTTTATCGCGGCCTTTGCGATCAAAAGTTCCACCCCAGCGGCACCTCATTTAGCGCCGTTTTTCGCGGTTTCAAAAAACCTTGCCCCGCGGGGAGGGGAGCCGATTGTTGCCCAAACAGCTATATTACTGGGTTTTGCACCCTAAACTTTAGATTATACGCCCAAAATGAGCCGCGCGTTCAAAAGTGCCATTTTCTATGCGGCTCGGCTCATTCTGCGCGTTTGCCCCCAAAGCTCAATTTCCCATTTCGCTCCGATGCGCCAAATTCAACTCATCAGCAACACGGTGTTGCGGATCAAACGCAACATGCGAAACACACACAAGGACTACAAATTATGAAACTTACATCACTCATCACAGCATCATCACTTCTTATCGCTGCCGCCATGCCTTCTTTTGCGCAAACCGCAGCGCCAACCACTCCCGCCCCTGCCAGCGTGCCGGCAAGCTTTGCCAACGTGCCAGCCATTCAGCAGGTTAACACGCAGCTCACTGCGCAAGGGTATTCCATTACCAATGTTACCAAATCGATCACCGGGACCTATACAATTACGGCGATGTCGGTAAATGGCGTTGCCCGCACCATTACCGTAAATCCTTCAAATGGCGCCGTGACCGACACCGTAAACACCGGCGTTGCTGCAAATGCTGGCGAAGGCTCCGAGGGTATGGGAAATGAAGGGAATGAGCGCGGTGAGCGCGGCAACCACAATGATCGTAACGACAACGGCAACGAGCGCGGTAACGACAACGGCAACGAGCGCGGCGAAGGCAATGAAGGTGGCAACGATAACGACTAACCCGGAATCAGCCTTTAACTAACATATGATTTAGCCTCGCCTTCACCGGCGGGGCTTTATTTTGGCATTGGCGTGCTGCCTTCCTTATAGGGCTGCCAATCGGTGATTTCTGGGTAATACATTTTGCGCCATGCCTTTACCCGCGGGTTCATCATCCGGCGGAAATAGCGCGGGTGGCAGGCCAGCGCCGCCATAATCGGGTAGCCATAGGGCAGCTGCGGGGCCTCGGCCTCGTCAAAAGTTTGCAAAAGCGGAAAGCGGCGTCTGGGTTTATAGTGGTGGTCCGAATGGCGCTGAAGGTTCAGAAGTTGCCAGTTAGTGAACTTGTGGTTGGCATTCCAGGAATGGCGCGGGGCCACCGGCTCATATTTTCCATCGCCAAGATGCTTACGCACAAGGCCGTAATGCTCAACATAATCAATAACTTCAAGGAAGTTGATCGCTATAAAGGCTTGAAAAGCAAATAGAGCCACCCCGGCAACGCCGCCTATTATCGCAGCCAACGTCACAAACACGAACGCCAGCCCGCCGTAAATCCAGAACGGATTAGAGAAATCCCAAACCTTGCGCCCGCGTTTGCGCTGCATGTCCGCCTCCACCTCCCAAGCCGACTTTAACGTGCCGATCATGGCGCGCGGCAGAAAATGGTAAAGATTCTCGTTATATTTGGCTGTCACCACATCCCTCGGGGTGCCGATATAGCGGTGATGCACCAAAATATGCTCGGTCCTGAAATGGCCGTAAAGCACCGTGGCCAGCAAAATATCACCCAACCAGCGCTCAAATTTATTGTGCTGATGCACCAGTTCATGAGCGTAGGTTATGCCCATCTCGCCCGCTATCATGCCTGTGACCAGCGCCAAAAATATGCTTTCCACCACGCTCAAATGGTCAAACCAGAATATCGCCACCAGCGAGCCAAGCACCACCATAATTTGCAGCGGCAGCCATATCCATGTGATCATCCGGTGCCAAAACAGGTCGGCATCTTGGGTATCAGGGTCAAGGTTATCTCGGCTTAACCCGATCAGGCGATCAAGCACCGAGCTGATGCCAAGGTTATAAAGCGGGATCAGCGCAATCCACCAGCCGCCTTTGCTCACCGCCAGCAGCCAAAGCGGGATAAACACAAGCGACACCCAAAAGGGCAGTGCATTGGCAAGGGTTGGCTTAACGATCATTTTTCATCCTGATTTTGGCCCCCGATTTTTGCCATACTGGCCCAGCTTTGCGCCGCAATCAATGTCACAAATCAAGAAACCCGCCTCATAGGCTTTGCGCATAATGCTCGGCAGGTCGCTCGGCGCAGGGGCGGGCATAAAGCTGCCCGCGCGTGGGTTGGCGGCTTTTATCTCTGCCACGTAAAGCGTAAGGTTGAGGTTAAAATGGGTAAAAACATGGGTGATATCTTTGGTGTGGCGCTGCCATTGCGCGGCAAAAGGCGGGTCAAAAACGGGTGTTTCTTCTGTCCAATCACTCCCGACCAGCCCTAACATGCCGCCAAGTAGCCCCTTGGGTGGGCGGGTTTCGAGCAAAACATGCCCATCTGCGCGCCGCGCAAAATAGGCGACCCCTTGGCGGGTTGGCTTGGGTTTTTTGGGCAGGCGCTTGGGCAGCTCTGCCGCAACTCCAGCCTTAAAACTCACGCAATGCGCCTGCAAGGGGCAGCGCTCGCAACGCGGCGCTTTGGGAATGCAAATCGTTGCCCCAAGGTCCATTAAAGCCTGAGCGTGGTCCCCCGCGCGCTTGGCAGGCGTCAGCCCTGCTGCCCGCGCTTTGAGCTTGGGCTTTACCGCTGGCAAGGCCTCGCGCTCATCGAATAAGCGCGCCATAACCCGCTCGATATTACCATCCATCACCACCGCAGGCACCCCATAAGCAATGGCCGCAATCGCGGCGGCGGTGTAGGGGCCTATGCCCGGAAGCGCCAATAGCCCCGCCTCATCCGTCGGAAAACCGCTTTGCGCCACCACCCGCGCGCATTTCAGCAGGTTCCGCGCCCGTGCATAATAGCCAAGCCCCGCCCACGCTGCCAAAACGTCTTCATCACGTGCCGCCGCCAGCGCTGCAACATCGGGCCAACGCCTCGTAAATGCCTCAAAATAAGGCTTTACCGCTGCCACCGTGGTTTGTTGCAGCATTATTTCTGAAAGCCAAACATGGTATGGCTCGGCGCGCTGCTCACTATTTGGCGGCACCCGCCACGGCAACACCCGCGCTTGGGCATCATACCATGTCAGCAAGTTTCCACCGATTTTGGCCGATTCTGGCATAAACTCTCCGTTATCACGCCCCTAAGCCTTGGCCTGAGCCGCCAAAGACACTAGGTTAAGCGCTAGACCTAACCGGAGTTCTCATGCGAGGCAACCACAGCACTGTAAAACGGCGATTTGGCCGTGGCTTTACCCAAGCGGGTGGGCTGGTGGAATCCCGCATTCAAAAAGCTGGCGGTGCGCGCGGCTTTGCCAATGTGCGCCTGCTTACCCATTGGGAGGAGATCGTGGGCAGCGAAATCGCCCGCATCGCCAAGCCAGAAAAGGTGAGCTATGCCCGCAAAGGCTTTGGCGCGCGGCTTACGCTTTTGGCCAAGCCCGCCCATGCACCAGAGTTACAAATGCAACTGCCCCGCATTAAAGAGCGGGTAAATGCCAGCTATGGCTATTCGGCCATTGCCGATATCCGCATCACGCAAAGCGGCGGGGCCACAGGCTTTGCCGAGCCTGAAAGCGGTTTTAGCCACGATCACCCCACGCCCAGCCTCCCCCCCGCCAAAGCACAAATGCTG
>JAJRRX010000451.1 GCA_024279075.1 Alphaproteobacteria bacterium
TCGCCAAGACTTAGGCGAAAACGGGCGTGTGAGTAAAGTCTTTCACAGTTCCGCTGACGCCTTAATGCAGACTGCCCGAACACTACTGAAGACCGATTTCTGCACCGGAGCCACTGCACAATGCGGGTGGCACACAATTTAAGGAGAAGGCGGATGGCAACTGGCACCGTCAAATGGTTTAACGGCACTAAGGGTTATGGCTTCATCGCCCCTGACGACGGCGGCAAAGATGTGTTTGTGCACATTTCAGCTGTTGAGCGCGCAGGCCTGCAAGGGCTGCAAGACAACCAAAAAGTGACATACGAGCTAGAAGAAGGCCGCAATGGCCGTGAAGCTGCGTCGGAATTGTCTCTGAACGACTAGAGCTAACGCTCAATCACAAGCTTGGGGTGGCCGCGGAGATTCCGGCGGCCATTTCTTTTTTTATCAGGTTATTTCGCCAAATAAACGCCGGGGTCATTACCTGCCGCGCCACAATCGAACACACCTCCAGGGGTTCATAGCCAAGGAACGCGCTTTAGACGTTGTAATAGCGGCGCCCCGATCCTCAATCCTCGCCCACCTCTACCCGCTCAATTTTTGCGTGCAGCTCGTCTAGTTCCACCATAAATTTATCATTGGCTGTGGCGATAAACGCATCACAATCCGCCTTATTGGCCGGCCCGAAAGTGCGGCTATAAATCGGCAACACTTTGGTGCCTACGGGTTGGATAAAATAGGTTTCATCCGGTACATTCACAGCGGATTTTCGGGTATAGACAATATAAGGCCCGCTATCTTCCTCGGGCGCTGCACGCTTGGCAGGTTGAATGGCAATCACTTGTTCACCCAGCGCATCCATCACGATCATAGTATCGTTTTTTCCTTCAACCATTACCAAGGCTTGCAGGCAAAAAGGCGAATAGTTTTCGGTGCAACTTTCTTGGGTATAAAACACCATTTCCCATGTGGCCCCCAAGCGTTTTTCAAGCTGCGCGTGGTGGTTGGCGCAGGGCAAAAAACCACGCGCTGTTAGCTGCACCATCTGGCTATCATCTACCCATCTGGCTTCATAATCGGCACAGCCGAGCATCCTTGTTGTGATTTCCCGTGTCATGATCGTTCCCGTCCCTGTCTCAAAAGGCTTAATTTGCCTTATTGTTAAAACTGTTACTCGTTAAACTTATCTTAGGTTACGTAACGTCCGTGATTCCTCTGTGAGTCCCGTGTTAGTAGAAAATTCACAAATGTTAATCGACTTTCACAAGAAACACTTGGCCCTCTTAAAAAATTGGCGCACACTCGCAAAATGACGACGAAAAACCTGCAAAACCACTGGCAGCGCCATGATTGGCAGCACAACCCCTATGCCCCGAAGCTGCGGATCGTGCAGGCTTTGGTAGATGGTAAAACCGCCAGTGGCGCGGGGTTTTCTCGCTTTGATGCGATTACACGCTGCCTTGGCGAAACGGCGGAAATATTGCTGCTAAAAGATGGTGAACAGAGCGAAGGGCTGGCCGCCGGGCCTGATTATGCCTTTGCTGCCGAGGGCGCATTGCAGGAGCGATTGGAGCGTTGGGCGCTGTGGGAATGGTGGCATGGCAAGCTTAAGGCCGCGCCGATAGATGCCTCTGCCCTTATCACCCTGCTGCGTATGGGCGCGCAAGAAAAGCGCGAAACGCAGGTTTGGCTGCTACCGGATTTTTCGTATATTCATGTTGCGATTGCCAAAAGCCAATCAACAGCTGGTGCCAAGCCGCTGCTCGGATTTGGTGCCAATCCCTGCCCAAAAACCGCCGCCCAATCGGCGCTGATCGAGCTTGGGTTAATGGAGCTGAATTTGCTAAGCCCGCGCCCTGATCTGCCCGCTTATTTTGAGCGGCTCACCGCGCGGTTTGCGACTCTTTTTTCGACAGGTGATTCGGGTAAAACCGCCCTTTCATCCCTGAATACAAAAAACAAAGCTGAGGCCACCCTTGCTAACGCCAACATCAAGTTTACCCTGCAAAACCTTAGCTCTGAAGGCGCTGACACTCAGGTTGTGCGCGCAGTGTTGCCCGATGCCCCAAGCTGGGGGCACACAGATGGCCCCCTTCTATAGGCGAATTCACACTTGATTCACACTTATTAAGCGAAAGCAAACAAAAGGAGTTTAACCCGTGCCGCATAATTCGCAAAACTTTGACCCAACCCTCGAAAATACGGAGAGTTTGCGCGCACGTCGCGCGGGTGCACAGGCCAAAAAGCAGGTGATCCCTGATTTTGAGTTTGATGACACTGCGTGGCGCGCCGCCTGTAAAAGCAATGCCAAAATTCCGGCGGGCTATACTTATCTTTCGCAGCTTATGGGGCATGATTTGGGCAAAACCCTGCCTGGCAACCAAGTCCCGTGGACAGCGCATCATGATGATAACGCCACGCCCGGCGCGCGCTATAACCTGATCGAAAACCCGCTGACGCTGGAAACGATTTATGGCAAAGGCCCTTTTGGCACGCATGGGTTATATCATGCCCGTAACTGCCTGTTCCGGCTGGATAAAGAGGCCAAAATTGCGCTTCGCATCCGCTATACCTCGCTTGAACCCTCCGAGCCAATGCTGGCCGATATGCGCAACCGCGATACCTTGATGCTGCACAAACTAGCCGTGCTCTGGATGCAATATCACAATAAAATCGCGCGCCAAATCATGGCGGATGACGGCTTTGACGAAGACAGCCATGCCGAGCGCGCTTATTTCTTTGAGGTGTTCACCCGGGCCCGCCAAGTGGTGCTGCGCGCGTGGCATAAAGTTGTGATGCAAGATATACTACCGACCATCGCCCACCCTGCCGCATTGGCGCTGGATGATGCCGCTCTGGAAAGCGTGTTTCTTTTGGGTGATATTCCGGTGCTCAACGGCATAATGCGCGCCTTCCATGCCCTGCCTTTGGCCCGCTATCGCCTGAGCGCCGCGCAGATCTTTCCCTTTGGCCAGCTGCGGGCGGGCAAAACGGGGGAGTTGCGCAACTGGCGCATTGATTGGGCGAAGTTCTTTGGCCCGAATGCCGCCAATAAAACCGGCTTTAGCGCCAGTTATTCCGGCCTTTTTACCATGCTCTCTGGCCGCTCGATTATGGAAGCGGACCTGAAATCAGCCATCATAGCTTTGCCGTATGATCGCCTACACGCGGATGTTCTTAAGGCGCATGCAAACCTGCCAACAGCGCTTAAGCGTGATATTTCAGCGGTGGAGCTGGAGCGTTTGTTTAACGAAAAAGCAACGGCGATTGGCGTGCAAGGCGTGCCTGCCGGCGCTTTTTCGCAAATCCCGCTGTTTTTATTACTGATGCTGGAAGCCCAGTTTTACGGCGAAAACGGCGGGCTGGGGCCTTTTGGCTCTGGCCTGTTGCGGCGGTTTTTAACTCATAAAATAGCAAGCATTAATGCAGGCGGGGCGGCGCAAACCTCTGTGCCTGCCCATAGTTCAATTTCCGAAATTATTCAGTATGTCGAAACTTAAAAGGGGAACCCCATGACAAAAGAGTATATCATTATTGGCCGTGACGTTGGCGAGGCCAAGTATCATATGGTGGGCGATAATATTATCGCGGCTGAGCAAAACCCGGGCGGCACCCCGCTGGATGTGATTTACA
>JAJRRX010000452.1 GCA_024279075.1 Alphaproteobacteria bacterium
CGCACACGTAAATACAATTCCACAGTATAAATCCCCAAACCCTCCCATAAATGAAAGGGCTAAAGTGGCCGGTTTTTACGCCGCCCGCGACCGCATTATGCCGCCGCTACTGTGGTCTAGTATTGCTCCGCCGTTTACAGCCTACCCCGTAACAGCATTTGAGAGATATTGAAATGATAACTAAAATAGTTCTTTCTAGTGAATTTATGACCTCTCCTATTTTCAAATATGAAAAGGAAGATCAGGTGCTTAAACGTTTGGGCTTTGCTGAAAGAAAAGCTTCTGGTCCTGTTGATATAACAAGTCTACCAATATCCGATGCACTAAAGGAATCTATTTCTAGATGGGACCAGCAATTTCAAGATACATTTGACAACAATTACCCTCCTGATTCCGGTTTTGTTTCTCCAAATTTGAGGGCAGCCCACATTAACCAAGGAGTTCAACTTGCTCAATGGCTACAACAGGAACTTGGTAAAGACTATCATGTAGCCTTTAAGGCATGATTTGGCTATATCGACGATCTCCTCGCCCGTGATAGCACCGTTAACAATACCATCGAACTCCTCGATGATCATTTCTACGACCAACACAAAGAACTAAACCCCGCCTTCAAGGCGCTGGTGTCTATCGCCATCAGTTCCGTCACCGGCGGGCTGGGCCTTGGCACCTTCGGTAGCGCCGCCGCTTCCAGCTTCGCCACCGAAGTTGTGGCGGGCGCGCTGACGGGGGAGTTTGACCTCGGCCAAGCGCTTGCAGGCGCGGCGTTTGCGGGGGTGAGCAGCTGGGCCACATCGGTGATCAATGCCGATACCTTTGGCATCACCTTTGGCGAGGGGGCCAATGTGGCCTTGCTGGGCTTTGGGGATGACCTGACGCTGGCGGCGATTGTCGAGGGCGGGATTGATAGTGCGGTCACGGCGGGGCTGAGCTCGGTTGTGTATGGCAGTGATTTCGGGTCCGGCTTCCTGAGCAGCTTTAGCAGCTCAATCGTGACCCTCGCCACGGCGGATTTCCAGGCTCTTATTGGCAAACAAGGCCTCAAGGAGGGTGGGTTTGAGCATGCGGGGCTGCATGCGTTGGTGGGGTGTGTCGCCGCAGAATTATCCAGCGCCAACTGCGCATCAGGGGCTATTGGTGGTATTGCTCAATCGATCTATGCGGGCAATACCGGCATTCTGGAACGCCATATTAACAAAGACAAGCACCTCGCCAATGTTGAAATGGTATCGGCCTTGGCAGCCTATTTCACCTCGCAAGGCAAGGGCGAAAATGTCAGTATTGGTGCGCGTATCGGGCGGTCTGGCTTTGAAAACAATGCGCTGTGTGGCGGGCTGTGCATTCTCGCGGCAATCGCGGCGGGGTATGTTTTAGGCACGGGTGAGGGTGACCCGATTGAAGGCTTACGCCGGATTGGGCGCGGCGAAGACTTGCTGTCAGAACTTGCAGGCTTGGCTGGCGAGGAGGCGCTGGCGTTTGCAACCGACAATTTCCCCGAGCAAACTGCGGTTGTGATAAATGCGATGATCGCCGCCGGTGAGGTCGCGAATGTGGTGATCCAGTGGACAGATGAAGCCACGGGCCAGGTGGTGAGCTCTACATGGAACGACATTCCCCAAAGCACCCGCGATGCCATTGTCGGCGGCACCAAAGTCGCCACCTTCCTTATCCCCGCCGGGTCAGCAGGGCGGATTTTGCGAAGGGTGCCGGAGGTGGGGCCAAGGCTGAACATTCGCGACCATTATGCGCACCACAGAGATATGCAGTTGGATGTAATCGAGCAATTAGAAGCGCAGGGGTATCGCGTAGCGGATGGGGAAGTGTCCTTTGGAGCCGCTTGTGGTACAGGCAGATGTCGCCCAGATATCATATACCGCACACCGGATGGACAGGTCAGAATTATTGAGATAAAAACGGGTAATGCTGATTTGAGCATTCGGCAAAGCGAGATATTTCCGCAGATCAACAGCGGGGATGCAATACCGAGGGGAGATGTAGCGCGCCGGTTTGGCCTCCTCCCGAATATTCCACTTAGAGATCAGGGCTATCCAAACGGAATCCCTATAGACATTCAAACCTTTCCAGGAGCAGGACAATGAACACCAAAGACGTTTCCCCTATATTAACGGCTTTGGGCTGGTCAATACAAACGGACGAAGTCGGAGACAAGGTTGCATATTATAAGTTACCGGATCGCAAGATTCAGATCATTTATGGCATTAAAACTTTATCAGATAGTCAATGGATGTATACTATGGAATCATTGTCAACGG
The DNA here is from genome assembly GCA_024279075.1 of Alphaproteobacteria bacterium. GTDB lineage: Bacteria > Pseudomonadota > Alphaproteobacteria > Rhodobacterales > Rhodobacteraceae > UBA3077. The sequence continues at coordinate 2,274 of JAJRRX010000452.1, forward strand.
ATGCTTTTTCAAAGGCCTGCTATTTGATATGCGAAAATATGGGTGACTTCGCTCCTCTTGTAATACCTTGGAACAGTAGGAAAGTTCGCGCCCCAAGAATTTCAGAAACGCATGTTCGACAAGCCTCTGCGGAGGTTATTTCTTGGGCCAAAGAGCAGAACCTAAACGCCGCGCTCCAAGAAAAAGCGGCCCTGCCAACCACCGCGCCGGGCACAGGTCCGGTGCTGCACCTTGCGGCACTGGCGGTGCTAAGCGATGTTGATCGGCTGGAATACTACCAAAGCCGCTTTGTCGCTGGCGATCGCCTTGGGTTCGTGCCCTATATCACAAAAGAATACATCGATCGCGCCGTCGCTCAGGCCAAAAGAATGAGATAACAGTAATAACTGAAGCGTAAACCCGCTCATAAAGCGGGATTGATAGTGCGGTCACGGCGGGGCTGAGCTCGGCGGTGTATGGCAGTGATTTCGGGTCCGGCTTCCTGAGCAGCTTTAGCAGCTCGGTGGTGAGCCTTGCCACGGCGGATTTCCAGACGTTGATCGGGGATCAGGGGCTGGCCGAGGGCGGCTTTGCGCATGCGGGCCTGCACGGGCTGGTGGGCTGCATCAGCGCCGCCGCCACGGGGGCGGACTGCGCGGCTGGCGCGCTCGGCGGGGTGGTGCAGTCGGTCTATGCGGGGACGCTGGAGGGCAAAGGGCCTGTGCAGGAGGATTATGCGTCTGACGAGGCTTACACCGCTGCCTACAACGATTGGAAAGCCAAAGTCGCCACCAATGCCAACCTAATCGGCGGGGTCGTTGGCTATGCCTTCTCCGGCGGCAGCGCGGCCAATGTGAGCGCCACCGCCAGCATCGCTAAATCAGGGGTTTTAAATAATTATTTGAGCCTTACCGAGCTTGCGGCCTTTGAAGCCGAGTTGCAGGCCTGTATTCAGGCTGGGGATGACTGCAACGATATCATTGTGAAATACAAAGATATTAGTGCCCGACACAATAGCGAGATGCTGGCCTGCGCTGAAGACCCGTCTTGCGATGTGGCCGACCATCTGGTCAGGATCGCGGCGGCTGAGGCCTCGGGGAAGATGGACGACGTGCTAGGGCTGATCTCGATTTCCGGCGCGGCGGGCTGGAATGATACCATCGTTAACCTGCAATATGATGCGGCGGATATGGTTGGTTCGGCGGCCGATTATGAGGCGGCGTATACGGGAGCTGAGGCGCAATTTCGGCAGGAATTCGAGGCACTGAACTGCGACGGGCTAAGCGCCACTGAATGTAACGCTGCTTTTGATTCCGAGAAACGCCGTCTTGTTGAGGATGCCGAACGGCGGGCGGCGAATGCGGATGCGCTGGCCAAGGCCCTGGGTGGCGCGGCGATTGTGATCGGCGGGGCGGGGGTGGTGATGCTGGCCCCCGAAGCAATTGCGGCGATGGTAGCAACGGGGAAATTGGCGACCACGGGGGCCAATGGGGTTTATGTGGCCTGCACCCTTAGCGGTGTCTGCACCACCGTGATCAGCACGGTGACGGTGGTCGGTACCGCAGGTTGCGCCTATGAATACGCGGCGGGTGACCCGAGCTGCGTTGGCATCATGGCCTCCGGCCCCGGTGGCGCGCTGGAAATTACCGAAGGGCACCTCGATTTTTTGACCTTTGGAGACCGAATTGGGCATGTTCACGGTGTACTGTTCCGTTGGCCATGCTGGATTTGAGGTGATCAGGGCTGATCCCTTATCCGGGCCGCTCGTTGGTGGCGCGGATAAGGGCTCA
>JAJRRX010000453.1 GCA_024279075.1 Alphaproteobacteria bacterium
AGCAAGGCGTTTAGCCCCATACACGGCACTTTTACCTTGGATTTAAAAGGGTTTGGCCCTTTTGCCAAAGACCCCATCCAGAAATCTGCTCGTTGATAAAAGGTGGCTGTTCCGGCCTCTGCATCCCCCAACACCACGTTAAGCCGTGTTGCATTTTTAACCCCGTTCATCTGGTGAAGCGCCGCCATAAAAGGCAGCAAGTCAGGGTTGGCTTCCACCGAGATCACCCGCTCTACCCGGCGGGCGATCAGGGTGGAAATAAAGCCGATACCTGCGCCGATATCGAGCACTATATCATCGCCCTTCACAATATGGGGCAGTTGCGCCGCCTCTTCCGCCTCAAAATAACCCGATTCGATGGCGTGTTTGATGGCAGGCGTAATGATGGCCGGATCGTAGGGAATAAGAACCCCTTCAGCTTCCAGACAATTTTCATTTTGTTTAAGGTGCATTTGCATAAACGCAGCTTGCCGCCGAAGCCTTAAGGAAGCGTTAACAGCGTTACAATGCCCGTGAGCCCTAGGCGAAACGCGCGCCGAGCGAGGGAGGCAAATAGGGGCAAAGCCCCCGCCTTTGCTCCCCGAGCTTGGCGCGAGGCCAGAGCTTTAGCGTGGGCTGCGCTTGGCCAGAATCCGCTGCAAGGTGCGGCGGTGCATATTCAAGCGCCGCGCGGTCTCCGAAACATTCCGGTCGCAAAGCTCAAAAACCCGCTGGATATGCTCCCAGCGCACGCGGTCGGCTGACATCGGGTTCTCGGGCGGCGGTGGCTTATCGTCCGGCAGGGCCAGTAGGGCATTGGTGATGTCATTGGCATCGGCTGGCTTGGAAAGGTAGTCATTCGCGCCGATTTTTACGGCGGCGACGGCGGTGGCAATGGCGCCGTAGCCTGTTAGCACCACTACTTTTACCTCGGGGCGTTTTTCGCGCAACAGCTCAACCACGTCCAGCCCGTTGCCATCCTCCAACCGCAAATCACAGACTGCATAAGCGGGGGGTTTGGTCGCAACAATACCTTTGGCTTCATTCACCCCGGCAGCGGTTACCACATCAAACCCGCGTTTTTCCATGGCGCGGGCAAGGCGGCGCACGAAGGGTTCGTCATCATCCAAAAGCAGGAGGGTGTTATCCTCGCCGATTTCGGCCAGCTTGCGTTCGGCCATAGTAAAACTCCCGTTGAACTTATTGTTTTCAACAAGACTAGAGCGACAATCCGCCGAGGTCAAACATCTTGACAGTAAAAAAGTCAGTTATTCTCGATTACATCGGCATAACAGGCCACGGTTTTGGCCATTTCATTGGCGCGCGGGGCGCGGCCAAAGAATTGCAAAAAGCCATAATCGGGGTGCATGAGGTAGGTAAAGGTCGAGTGCTCCATCAGGTAAAACTCGGGGTCTTCCGGCTCCTGCTCTTTGGCGAAATACACCTGATAAGCCTTGGCCGCCGCCTTCACTTGCGCGTCGGTGCCGCTCAACCCCACCATGCGCGGGTGGATATAGGAGGCAAAATCGCCCATCGCTTCGGGGGTGTCACGGGCAGGGTCAATGGTGATCATCACAGGTTTGACCATGATGCCCTGTTGCTCCAACAGCTCCACCGCCTCAGCATTGCGGGCGGTATCAAACGGGCAGACATCAGGGCAGAAAGTATAGCCAAAATAAACCAGCGTCAGATCATCAATCACGTCTTTTTCTGTGACCGTTTCGCCGTTCTGGTTCACCAGCTCAAACGGCCCGCCGATATTGGCATTGGCGACGGTGCTGGTGGTGCGGCACTGCTCAAAAATATCCGATGGGCGGTTGAGCATATAGTAAGCCCCGCCGCCGATTCCGACGGAAATAACAGCAGCGGTGGTGAAAAGTGCGATACGGTTCATCGGTGATCCTTCCCCTTGGTGGATGCTTTGCATCTATGCCGTTGGGAGGCGAATTTCCAGTCGTGCATATGGCCGAATTGTCGCAGCTTGGCAGGTTTAACGAGGGTAGGGAAAATAGCTCTAGCCCGGGCAGCCCTGAATTTCCACCGCGCGGTCAGCGCCAAAAACGGAAACCGTAAGCGCTGACATATCCATATCCATCTCGCCGCTGCCATAATATTTCATCGGGGCGCTGGCGAAAATAGCGCTGCCTTCGGTTTCAGACTCGGTAAAATCAATCCAAATTTCCCGCGTGCCGTATTCGATCACCGTCATTGGCGCTTTAATCGCTTCGGCAAAGCCAAGGTTGGCGGTAATTTCAAAGCCATTGCCGCTTGGTTTAACGGTGCAGACAATGCTTTCCAGCCCCGAGACCTCCCGCGTTTGTGGCCCCTTTAGCAGCGCGGCCTCGATCAGCGCAACACCGTCCTCCGCGCTGCCATCAAGCCGTGCCAAAAACACCGCTTGGGCCGGCACGCAGATATCGGAGCAGACACCAAAATTTAGGGTCATCGCCATGCGCACGGGACCGTCAGCCTCGGGGGTAATGCGGATGGGCAGCACGAAATGGTCATAATAGCCAAGTGTAATCATCCCGCTTTGGTCGATGATTTTGGGCGTGGGCCAGTCAAAGCGCACCTCGCCCACATTGTCTGAGCCATCCCAGTTAAAAATCGGCGGCAGGCCCGCAGGCCCCGGGGTGCGCCAATAGGTTTTCCAGCCGTCATTCAGGGTGAATTCAAGCGCAATTTGGTAACTGCCATCCTCGGCCTGCCAGCCCTTGAGCAGCTTTACCGAGCCATAATTCATATTTTGGGCCAGCGCGGCTACGGGCAGCAAGAGCGCGGTTAGCAGATATTTCAGCATAGAATCCTCGAATTTAAACTCAAATGATCAATAACGGCTTTTTGGTAAAGGAAAAGTCACAACATTGCGAGGGTTTGGCTTGAAACCTTAGCAATTGGCGCACATTGTAATGGTATGAGCAAAGCAAGCACCGATACCATCCCCTTTCTTGACGGCAAATTACTGATCGCCATGCCCGGCATGGGTGACCCCCGCTTTGATAAGGCGGTGGTGTTTATCTGTGCCCACTCGCCTGAAGGCGCGATGGGGCTGATCATCAACAAACCCGCCCACGCGCTAAAGTTTGATGACCTGATGACCCAACTCGGAATAGACTGGGATGGCGAGCTGCCCTCACCGCCCGTGCACCACGGCGGCCCTGTCGAGCACGGGCGCGGCTTTGTGCTGCACTCGCGGGATTATGATTCTGAGGGCTCTTCCATGAAAATCGGCGATGATTTTGGCATGACTGCCACGCTCGACATCCTGACAGATATAGCCCTAGGCAAAGGCCCCAAACGGGCGCTCCTAGCACTAGGCTATACCGGCTGGGCCCCCGGGCAGCTAGAGGCCGAGCTGCAAGCCAACGGTTGGCTGATCGCAGATGTAGATACCGAATTGGTGTTTGCCGCCAAGGACGCCGACAAGTGGCAAGGCGCGATTGAAGCGCTGGGGATAGACCCACGGATGCTGAGCAGTGAGGGCGGGCGGGCTTGACAGCCCTTTATTTATCAGATACGTTAATTAACATAATAGATAAATAATGGATTCCAATGCCCCAACTCCCCACCACCTTTGCCGCGCTTGGCAATGCCACCCGCCTCGCGATTGTTGAACGGTTGCTGGCGGAGGGGGAGCTTTCGGCGGGGGAATTGCAGGCGGATCATATCACAGCCCCCGCGATGTCTCGGCATTTTAAGGTGCTACGGGAGGCGGGGATTGTGGTGCAGCGGGTGGATGCCCAGCGCCGGCTTTATGCGGTAAAGCCGGAGGCGGTGCAGGAAATTAGTGACTGGGTGTTGAACTTTCGGGAGTTCTGGGCGGGCAGCCTTGATCGGCTTGATGCGGCCTTGAAGGGCGCGAAATGACGGGGAACCTTCTGACCATGGAGCGGGTGTTTGCCGCGCCGATTGAAAAGGTGTTTGCCTTTGTGACCAAGCGGGACAATCTGCTGCAATGGTGGGGGCCAACGGGCACAAGCGTAGCTGAAAACCACCTCGACCTAAGCGCGCTTGGGGCGTGGTGGTTTATCATGATCGACCCTTCGGGCGGACGCACCAAGGTGACAGGCGAAGTGCTGGCGCTAAACCCGCCGCATATGGTGGAATTTAGCCTGATTGTGCACACTAAAGATGGCCCGCCGATGATCGACAGCGTGGTGCGTTTTCAGCTCGCGCGGGTTGATACAGGCGGCACCCACTTCACGCTGACGCAATCAGGCCTGAGCGATGCCGAGATCGAAATGCAGAGCAAATACGGTTGGGCCTCCACTTTGGCGCGGCTTGAAGAATTACTCAACTAACCAAAGGGAGTGCAGAAAATGCCAGAATTTATTATCGTTTACCACGGGGCCGGACAGCCGGAGTCTAAAGAAGCCGGTGAGGCTGCGAAGGCGCGCTGGAGCAAGTGGATGCAGGATCTGGGCGAGGATATCGTCAACTTCGGCACGCCGTTTAAGGCGCCCACCATTGTGGCAGCTGATGGCAGCACCCGCGCTGGCGAGCTTAGCGGCTATTCGGTGGTGAAGGCTGCTGATGCGGATGCGGCGCTGGAAATAGCCAAAGCCTGCCCGCATTTGGAAATGGGCGAAGTGGAAGTGGCCGAATTGATGGTGTTTAAGCGCGGCTAGCCTCCGGCCGTGGCGGCGCGGAGAGGGCATTGCTTGCGGCACCACCCCGTGCGCGCCGCGCTTTGACCGTTGCGCTTGCTGTGACGTAATAACGTCGCGTTTTGCTTGCTGATCCATTCCCTGACCCATAGGTTAGGGAAAATTGTTCAAACACTCGGGAGATCGCCATGGCTTATCGCGCGCCGGTATCGGAAATTAACTTTTTGCTGGAAAACGTGCTGGACGGCGCGCGGCTGGGGGAGACTTCGCTGTTTGCCGATGCCACACTGGACACGGCGGCGGCGATATTTGATGAGGCAGCGAAGCTGGCTGAGGGCGAGATTGCCCCCCTTAATCGCATCGGCGACGAGCAGGGGGCCAAGCTGGAAAACGGTGTGGTGCGCTGCTCGCCGGGGTTCAAAGAGGCATATCAGGCACTAGCGCAAGGCGGCTGGGTTGGCATGAATGGCCCCGAGGCTTACGGCGGCATGGGCATGCCGATGGCGCTAACGGTGGCCGTGAACGAGATGATGTCGAGCGCCTGCCTATCGCTGGCGCTGAACCCGCTGATGACCCAAGGGCAGATCGAGGCGTTTGAGCATCATGCTTCGGATGCTTTGAAAGACATTTACCTTGAGAAGCTGGTTTCGGGGCAATGGACAGGGACGATGAACCTGACAGAGCC
>JAJRRX010000454.1 GCA_024279075.1 Alphaproteobacteria bacterium
CCTCGCCTATAACGGCCTCTGCACTTTTGAATTCGGCATCGCCACTGAGCTGTTCGCCCTGCCACGCCCCGAATTCCCCGCATGGTATGATTTCGAAACCGTGGCACTAGAGCCAGACATCCGCGCCACCGGCGGCCTGAAAATCCAAGCCGAAGGCACGCTGGAAAGTCTCCCCAAAGCAGACACCATCATCCTCCCCGGTTGGCGCAACCCCGCCGAACGCCCGCCCGAAGCCCTCCTGCAAGCTCTGCGCCAAGCGCACCAAAACGGCACCCGCCTGTTTTCCATCTGCTCCGGCGTTTTCATCCTCGCCTTCGCGGGCCTGCTCAACGGCAAACGCGCCACCACCCATTGGCGCTATACTGAAGCCCTACAAGCCCGCTTCCCCGAAATCCTCGTCCAGCCCGATGTGCTTTATGTCGAGGACGCGGGCATCCTCACCTCGGCGGGCAGCGCCGCAGGCATAGACGCCAGCCTGCACTTGATCAGGCAAGACCACGGCACCGCCATCGCCAATGCCGTCGCCCGCCGCCTTGTGCTGCCGCCGCACCGCGAAGGCGGCCAAGCCCAGTTCATCCCCCCAAGCCAACCGCGCACAGGCACCCCCATCGCCGCACTCTTGGACTGGACGCGGGCCAACCTCGCGCAGCCCCTCACTCTGCAAACCCTCGCGAAAAAAGCCACCATGTCCGAGCGCACCTTCCAACGCCGTTTTCGCGCCGAGGTCGGCACTGCCCCGATGGCATGGCTGCAACGCGAACGACTATTTCATGCGCAAACCCTGTTGGAAACCACCGAGGCCCCCCTCGCAGAAATCGCCCATATTTCCGGTTACGACTCGCTAGACACCTTTCGCATTGCTTTTAAGCGCACCCTTGGCACGTCGCCCGCCGCCTACCGCTTTCGGTTTGGGCAGGAAAGGCAAACAAGCTTCGCGTCGCATGCTCAGGGCTATGCCGAAGGTGGCAATTCTCTACAAACTGGAATCACTAAGAAGGGGGATTTTATCCCCCTCGCTGCGCTCACCCCCTAGAGTATTTTTGAAAATTGGAAGTGAAACGGGGATTTTTCTCAACGTGGTTGGCAACCCGTGTTAACGTCAGGGGAATCAACATTCAAAAGGACCGTATTATGATCAAACGCCTTACCCTGCTCGCCCTCCTTGCCGCCCCGATGGCCCATGCCCAAAGCCTTACTGTTGAGTTGAACAAGCTGGAAGATGTTGAAACCGGTTGCCAAGCTTTTTTCTTGTTTCAAAATGGCCGCACCGAGAACCTGACAAGCTTTGAGATGTCCCTCGCCATCATGTCCCCCGACGGTATTATTGACCGCTTGCTGACCATCGACGCCGCGCCGCTGCCCGCCGAGCGCACCACGCTTAAGCTGTTTGAAATCCCCGATACACAATGCGCTGAAATTGGTGAGATCCTGCTGCATGACATCCCCGCCTGCACCCCGCAAAACGGCGAACCGCTGGATTGTTTCTCTTTTCTTGAGCTGAATTCCCGCGCCTCTGCGCCATTGGTAAAGTAAACCATGCTGGATTTTTTTACAGAAATCATAACCGCCGGTGGGCCGGTGGTGATTGTGCTGGCTGTTCTGTCGGTAATTTCGCTGACCATTATAGCTTATAAGCTTTTCCAGTTTGTCGGTGTGCTCTCGGGGCAAAAGCGAATTAATGCCGCGCTCACGCAGGTTCAGGCGCGGGATAACCAAACGGCGCTGAACGCGCTCAAGCTGCGCAGCCCTGCCGAGCGGGTGTTGGCCTATGCCATTACCGCCACGCAAAACCGCATGCCCCAAGGCTTGCTCGATGCCGAGCTACAGCGCCGGGGTAATGCTGAAGTGGAGCAACTCAACCGCTTCATTCGCTTGCTCGAAGTGATCGCGCTGATCTCGCCACTGCTGGGCCTGCTGGGCACGGTGCTGGGCATGATAGCCTCATTTCAGGAACTGGAGCTGGCCGAAGGGGCCGCAAATGCTTCGGTGCTGGCAGGTGGCATTTGGCAGGCGCTCCTCACCACCGCCGTTGGCCTTGTGGTCGCCATTCCGGCCGCCGTGGCGGCCAGCCTGCTCAGCGCCACAGTGGAGCGCGCCAGCCACAAAATCGAGTCCGCTATTGGCCGCTTTAACCTGATCGTCAACGCCCCCGCCACGCCATGAAGCTGACCCGCCGGAAAAGAAACATGGCGCTGATCACCATGACGCCCCTTGTTGATGTCATGATGATTCTGCTGGTTTTTTTCATGGTGACGTCGACTTACTTAGACCTCGATATGATGCCCATGGTACAATCGGAAGCCGAAGGCACAGCCGCTCCCGCTGGCCCCGCGCCGACGTTGCTGATCCGTATCACCGCCAATGGCGAGGCCCGCCTGCGGGGCCAGCCGCTCACTGTCCAAACCCTAGTCAGCGCCCTGCAAACCGCTCCGAATGCCCGCGTCCTTATCCTGCCCTCCGGCGGCTCCAACGTGCAAGGGCTTGTCTCTGCCATTGAGACCGCCACCCAAGCGGGGGCCGAAAACCTCCGCGTTGTGCGGCTGGAGGCGCAATGATGAAACTCAAGCGCCGCAGCCAGCCCCCGCAACAGGAAACCATCGTCTCCCTCATCGACGTCATCTTCTTCCTCTTGGTTTTTTTCATGCTTGTCGGCCGCATGGATGCCACCGCGCCCTTTGAAGTCTCCCCCCCCGTCTCCATCGCTGGCGAAAGCCTGCCCAAGGGCGGCACCACCATTGCCGTGGCCGAAAACGGCGCACTGGCGCTGGATGGCGAAGCAATTGAGCGCCAAGCCCTGCTCGCCCGCATCACCGACCTGCTCACCGAAAAGCCCGGCCTTTTTGTGCGCATCAACGCCCATGCGGACGCCCGCCTGACCAATCTTTTGCCTCTGGTCACGGCGCTAGAACAGGCGGGGGTGGGGGATGTTGTCCTCGTTGTCACCCCCAACCCCGTATGAAGGCGGCGCTGCTTTGGACCACCGGCCTCACGGCTTCGCTCGGGGCCCACGCCGCGCTGTTTGCCTTTATGGCGCTGGCGACTGAGCCGGACCCGCTGATCGCCGAACCCGCGCAAAGCGGCAAAATCAAGATGACAAGCTACGAGGTGCCGCAATCCAAGGCCGCGCCGCAGGAGGCCAAGGGCGAGGTGCAGGATGCAACCGATGCCCAAAGCCAAGCCCTCGGCCAAGGCCCCGTGCAAAGCCAAACCGCCAGCGCCCAGCCCTTGCCGCAAAGCGCGCAGCCCGTTGAGGCCCCTCTTTCTGAGCGCCCCAATGCACTTACGCCCGACAACACCAGAATTGCCGAAATTTTCGATAATACGGTGGTCGAAGCCAGCACTGGCAGCGGCGCGCCCACCCCTGCTCTGCGGGCTGAAGGTGCGCAGGCCCAAGCCACACCGCCCCCCGCCGAGGCCCTTGCCAGCCCCCTCCCGCCGCCCGTTACTACGGCCTCTGCCTTGCAAGGCACCACACTCTCGGCTCGCCCTGCCCAACCTACACAAGCCGCGGTTGCTGCAAACACGGTAAGCATTGCCGCCGCCGCACCCCCTAAAGCCCAAGCTGCCGCCACACCGCTGCCCAGCACTGTGCTTGCCTCTGCGCGCGTAGAAGCCCCAAGCTTGGGCGCCAGCGCGCCCAATGCTGGCCCTGTCTCTGCTTCCTCGCTGATGACCGAAATCTCGGCCCAAATCTCTGCTGACAGCACCGAGGCCACCGCAAAAGCGCCGCCCGCACAAGCTGCGCAAAGCCGCACACCCGATGCGCCGCTTGCACAAGCGCCCCCCTTAGATGCGCCCACAATTTCCGCGGCCACAGGTTGGTCTGGTGATACCACCTTTGACCCAACTTCGCTGGTCGCCATCCAATCCTTCATGCAACCGCTTGATGCCAGCCAGCGCGCCGACACGCCCCGCGATGCCATCTCCCAGCTCCTCGCCTCGGTCCCCTGTGCCCGCCTCGCCGCCACGTTTATTCCCGAAACCGGTATGCTTGAACTGCGGGGCCATATTCCGGATGATAATCTGCGCGCGCCTATCCTGACAGCCATTCAGCAACAACTGGGCAAAAGCATCCCCGTGGGTGGCTCGATGATCGTGCTGCCATCGCCACAATGTGATGTGCTTTCGCGGCTTGAAAATATCGGCTTGCCTCAGTCTGGCAAGCAACAAAACGACCCAAAAGAAATGGGCGCAACCACGCAACTTATCACTTTTGATTACGCATCGGGCGAACGCGTGATCATCCGTATGAAATCCTATGATTTTGCGGCCTATGTCTATGTGGATTTCTTTGATGTGGATGGCAACGTGCTGCACCTGCGCCCCAACCCATGGGAGCCGTTGCAATATTATGAACCCGATTCCAATATCACCGTTGGGGAAGCCCAAGAGGGCGCGCCTTCGATTGAACTGCGGGTTGCCCCGCCATTTGGGCGCGAATTGGTGGTGGCATATGCCAGCTCGGTGCCGCTTTACACGGGGTTGCGCCCGCCAACAGAACTGGCCGAACCTTACCTTGATTTCATGCGCGCCCGCATTGCTGAGCTAAAAGCGAATAACCCAGATTACAAAGGAGATTGGGTGTATATGTTTGTCGAAACCCACGAATAACAACCCTATTTATCGCTCACCACAAACGCCAGAGCTGCGCGCGGCGCAAGGGCAGTGTTGCCATATAAAACCACGTCGGAGCGCCGCGAGGGTCGAGCAAAGCGAGACTACCTTTTCTAGGTCATTTGGCTTTTCTAGGTCATTTGGCTTTTCTAGGTCATTTGGCTTTTCTAGGTCATTTGGCTTTTCTAGGTCATTTGGCTTTTCTAGGTCATTTGGCTTTTCTAGGTCATTTGGGCC
>JAJRRX010000023.1 GCA_024279075.1 Alphaproteobacteria bacterium
CGATTTGCGCCATTTGTAAAACCCAATTCGCCAAGGTGATGCCGAAATACGGCTACGACATGGATAGCATCATGTCGGTTCACCAACTGGTAGCCAATGCCGTCATCCTTGACGGGCAAGAAACAGATGAGGCCGACCCGGCCGCAGCGGAGGAAACCCCATGAACGACAACAAGCACACATTCAAGCGCTACGAAGAGGGCGAGACCCCGAATGATTGGGACCTGGAAGACAAGATTTTCCAGCAAGATACCTCGTATAAATGCCCAACTTATGTGCACAAAACCGCACCTTGCTCTGGCTCTTGCCCATCAGGCCACGATATCCGCGGCTGGCTCGCGATTGCGCGCGGCATGGATAAATCCCCCGTTGAGGGCCAAGCGTGGCAGGAATATGCCTTCCACAAAATGGTTGAAGCCAACCCGTTTCCGGCCTCGATGGGCCGCGTTTGCCCAGCCCCTTGTGAGAGCGGCTGTAACCGTAACGAGGTTGACGACTATGTCGGCATCAATGCGGTTGAGCAATATGTAGGTGATTGGGCCAATGAAAACGGCGTGAAGCTGGCGGAAGCTGGTGCTGACACGGGCTATAAAATCGCCGTTATCGGTGGTGGCCCTGCTGGCCTTGCGGCGGCATATTTCATGCGCCAAGACGGCCATGCGGTTACGGTTTTTGAAGCCAACGCCAAGCTGGGCGGCATGATGCGCTACGGCATTCCGGGCTACCGGACCCCGCGTGATATGCTTGACATTGAAATTGGCCGCATTACTGATATGGGCGTGCAAGTGAAGCTCAACACCAAGGTTGGCGTTGATGTTTCGGTGGCTTCTCTTGAAGACGAATATGACGCGATTTTCTGGGCGCTGGGCGCACAAAAAGGCCGCCCACTGCCGATTAAGGGTTGGGAAGGCACTGAGAATTGCATCGACGGGGTCGAGTTCCTCGATGCCTTTAACAAAGGCTGGGTTGTTGGCACGGCGCAAAAGGTTGTGGTTGTGGGTGGTGGTGATACCTCCATCGACGTGGCTTCCGTTGCGCGCCGTTTGGGCCACGTCACCAATGTGGCAAAAACCGATCATGCGGGCGGCGAAGTGATTGATTTCACGGCGCAAGATGCTGCCGGTGTGCTAACCCGCGAAGGTATGCAAGCCACGCTGACATCGCTGTTCCCGATCGAGCAAATGACCGCCGCCGAGCATGAGCGTGAAGACGCCAAACGCGAAGGCGTGGACATTAAAGGCTCGGTGATGCCGCTTGAAGTTATTCTCAACGCTGAGGGCCGTGCGACTGGCCTGCGGATGTGCGAATGTGTGATGAAGGGCAATGCGCCCGAAGCCATTGAAGGCACAGAGTTTGTCATCGAAGCTGACATCATCATCGCGGCCATTGGCCAAGCCGGTGATTTTGAGGGCATTGATAACCTTGGCAACGAGCGTGGCTTTATTGATATCGAAGCCGGCTATAAAGTTAAGGGCAAAGACAAGCATTTTGCTGGCGGCGACATTTTGAAGCCACACCTGCTGACCACGGCCATTGGCCACGGTCGTGTTGCGGCTGAAACCATTACTGATTATTTAGACGACGGCAACATTGCCAAGCGCCCGAAAATCGACATTGCCAGCTTTAACCTGCTGGAAGAGCTGAACGAGCGCGGCCATGAGCTAAGCCCATATGAGCATATGGGTGAAGAAACCCGTGGCACCGATAGCGCCACCTACGCAGTGCACAATTATGAGGACCGTTCCGACGGCCAAATCGTCAAGCACACCGAGCTTTATAAGGGCCACTTCCCTTATGTAGCGCGTGAAATACGCGATGAAGTTCACATTGAAGGCGACAACGTGCTTGGCAACTTTGAAGAGCGCATCATTGCCTATTCAGAGGAGCAAGCCCAGAAGGAAGGCGAACGCTGCATGTCTTGCGGCATGTGTTTTGAGTGCGACAACTGCGTGATTTACTGCCCGCAGGATGCTGTATCCCGCGTCAAGAAAAACGACCGCACTTTGGGCCGCTATGTGGAAACCGATTACTCCAAGTGTATCGGTTGCCATATTTGTGCTGATGTTTGCCCAACGGGTTACATCCAGATGGGCCTCGGAGGCTAACATGAAGAAGCTGCTTGTATCTGTGCTGATGTTGGCAGCACTTCTGGTCTCGCCCAGTTTTGCGCAAGGGTTGCTGCCAAGCATCCCGCAAGCACTGGGGGAGCCTCACCCCGAGGGCAATGAATATTGGCGGATCAACCATCCGGCACTCTTGAGCCACAGCCGAGATCAAACGGTGATCGACGGTTTGCGCGATGTCGATGCCTCGATCAAAACCTGCGTGGCTTGCCATGCGGTTGAGGGGCCAGACGCCGCGCCGGTGACCTACGAGTCCCCCGAGAGCACCTGCCGTGTGTGCCATGATTATGTGGCCGTAAAGATTGATTGCTTCCAGTGCCACAATTCGCGGCCAGAAGAGGCCGATTGGTCCGCTGTATTGCCAAGCCTTGGCGGCACCCCTGAAAGCCTGCGCGCTTATTTAGAGAGGATTTCACAGTGATAATCCCGACCACAGAAAAAGGCGCCGAGATCTCGCGCCGCGACCTGCTGAAAAAGGGCGGGGCCATGGCCACCGTCACCCTCGCGCCCGGCGTTACGCTGATGGCCTTTGGCGGCAAAGCGTCGGCTGACGGCCTGAAGGAGGGCGCGCGCTGGGGCCTGCTGATTGACGCGGGTAAATGCCCCGAAGATTGCTCGGCCTGCGTTTCTGCTTGCTCCACCGAGCATGGCTGGGAAAACAACGGCCTAGATACCGCCCCACAATGGATTCGCAAAGTGACCCTGCGCGAAAAATCCACGGGCCGCGAAAACGCGCTGCCGGTTATGTGCCAGCATTGTGACGAGCCACCCTGCGTGGATGTGTGCCCCACGGGCGCCTCGTTCAAGCGCGAAGATGGCATTGTGCTAGTTAACCGCCACACCTGCATTGGCTGCCGCTATTGCATGATGGCCTGCCCGTTTAAGGCGCGCTCTTTTGTGCATGAGCCGGTCACCGACCAGCGCACCAGCACGCCCCGTGGCAATGGCACGGTTGAAGGCTGCAACATGTGTGTGCACAAAATCGACCGTGGCGACGGCACCACCGCTTGCGTGGAAGCCTGCCAAGCCACCGGCAATAAC
>JAJRRX010000455.1 GCA_024279075.1 Alphaproteobacteria bacterium
ATTCTGGCCTTTGAAATTGGCAGCGGCGAGACAATTTTTTTAGTCGGCGTGCTGGCCCATGCGCTCTATACCCCGTTGATAAGGCACCTAAATCGTGGCGAATCTCCTTTGGTTTTTACCCTCGGCATGATGGTGGCTGGCTTTATTCTGCTGAGCCTTTATGGCGCAAAAAGCCTACTGAATACTGATTTTGCGAGCCTGCCAGCCATTGTCTGGGTCACGCTTGCTTATGTTACGATATTTGCCTCCGCTACCACGTTTTTCTTGCTGCAATACGCGGCGCTGCACCTGAAGGCGGCCAAGGTCATGGCCTATACTTATCTGGTGCCCGCATGGGTGATTGCATGGGAAATGGCGCTGGGCGGAAGCCTGCCGCCGCTCACTGTGTTCTTCGGAATCGCCGCAGTAATTATAGCTTTATTGATGCTTTTGGCGGAATAAAATTTACTGAATCAGCCCAATCTTGCGGCGAATTTCTTCGTCCTTCAAGGCGATCTCTTCACCGCAATAATCAGCCGCTGCACCCTCGGCCAGCCAAGCAATCGCGCGGGCAGGCCATGCGGCCGGAATATGGGCAGACGGGTCCATCTCGCTCACTGGGTTAAGGCCCGAGGCTTTTATCCGCACCTGCATATCGGTGGCCACAGTGCCGGGGCTCAGGCCCACAACGCAGATATTGGAGCCTTCTGTCTCCAAATGGGCTTGGCGGGTGAGCATCGCGGCCCCCGCCTTGGCGGCGCAATAATGGCTCCAGCCTTCCAGCGGTTGGTGGGCCGCGCCGGAAGAGAGGTTAACAACCAGCCCTGCGCCTTGCTTTTCCATGATCGGTAACGCAGCGTGCAACCCGTAATAAACCGCGTTCAGGTTGGTTTCCATGGTTTTGGCCCACTTGGCGGGATCACTATCGGTAATGCGGGCGATCGGGTCTATCACGCCAGCATTTTGCACAAGGATATCAAGGCTGCCAAAACTGTCCATGCAGCGGCGAACCACGGAGTCGACCCCGAGATAGCGTGACATATCGGAGGCGAGAAACGCCGCCTTGCCGCCACTTTCATTGATCTTGGCCGCGATGGCTTCAATGGCTTCTCGCGAACGGGCCGTCAGGAAAACCTGCGCGCCCTTTCCTGCCAACTCATACGCCGTGGCCTCTCCGATGCCGCGGCTGGCACCGGTGATAAGGGCGGTTTTTCCTGATAGCGGCATGGGTGGCTCCTTTTCTTTTTTAGCAGAGTGCGGGAGGTTTAGCATAGGCGCAAGCACAATATGTGCCTAGTGCTTGTATGCGCTGCGCAAAACCCATAAGTTTTGGGCAACACTCAAAAAAAGGACATACCGATGGCGGATTTGCAGGACCTCACAGAGAAGATGCTGAGCGCGGCTAAAAAGGCGGGCGCAGAGGCGGCGGATGCGATTGTGATACGGGGGGATAGCCTTTCGATTGAGGTAGCGAATGGGGCGCTGGAGCACGCCGAGCGGGCCGAGGGGATAGACCTTGGCTTGCGTGTGCTGCTCGGGCAGCGCTCAGCCGTGGTTTCGGTTTCTGATGGCTCAGACGCGACGATTGCGGTGATGGCAGAGCGGGCTGTGGCAATGGCCAAGGCCGCGCCGGAGGACCCGTATATTGGGCTGGCTTCACCCGAGCAACTGGCCACGAGTTGGGATGTGGACGCGCTGGAACTGGTGGATACATCTGAGCCCGCTAGCCCAGAGGCGCTAAAGG
>JAJRRX010000456.1 GCA_024279075.1 Alphaproteobacteria bacterium
CGAAGCCGCGTTCCATGAGTAAACCAGCGCCGAAACAATCACCCCCACAATCACCGCCACCGCAAGGTCTTCGGCTACAGTCACTGCCGTCACCAGCAAAATCACCAGCGCATCCGAGCGTGGCACCCGCCGCAACACCTTAAAGCTCTGCCACGCAAAGGTGCCGATGACGACCATGAACATCACGCCGACCAAAGCGGCGAGTGGGATCAGCTCAATCAGAGATGAAGCAAACAGGATAAACGCCAACAAAAACAGCGCCGCCATAGTGCCGGAAACCCGTGTGCGCCCGCCCGATTTTACGTTGATCATAGATTGCCCGATCATCGCACAGCCCCCCATACCGCCGAAAAATCCGGTCACCACATTGGCGGTGCCTTGCGCGAGGCTCTCTTTGCTTGCCCCACCGGTTTTACCAGTCATGGTGCCCACGAGGTTCAGTGTCAGCAGGCTTTCGATCAGGCCAATGGCGGCGAGGATAAAGGCATAGGGAAAGATAATTTTGAGGGTTTCAAAGGTGAACGGAACATCGGGAATGGCGAAGGTCGGCAAGCCGCCTTTGAGCGAGGCAAGGTCGCCAACGCGGGGCACGGGGATGTCGAGGAATATTACCAGCGCGGCGATAATGCCGATGGCGGCAAGTGGCGCGGGGATGGCTTTGGTGAGTTTCGGGGTGAGCCAGATGATGGCCATTGTTCCCACCACCAAGCCAAGCGTCAGCCACAGGGTTAGCCCGCTCATCCACACTTTCGCGCCTTCCGGCCCGACCTTGAACTGCTCCATCTGCGCCAGAAAGATCACAATCGCGAGGCCGTTTACAAAACCCAGCATCACCGGATGCGGCACCATGCGGATGAACTTTCCGAGCCGGAAAACCCCAGCAAGTAGCTGTAAAATGCCCATAAGAACAACAGTTGCAAACAGGTATTGCACCCCGTGATCGGCCACTAAGGCGACCATCACCACCGCCAGCGCGCCCGTCGCGCCCGAAATCATGCCGGGCCGCCCGCCAAACAACGCCGTAATCAGCCCCACCATAAAGGCCGCATAAAGCCCGACCAGCGGGTCCACCTTAGCAACGAAAGCAAAGGCCACGGCTTCAGGCACCAGCGCCAGCGCTACAGTGAGGCCCGAAAGCACCTCGGTTTTAAGCTGGCCAAGGCTCAGGCGATCGGCGCTATCGCGCTGGCCCACCAGCTTTTTGGCATAGTCAGAAAGGGTAAGAGGTTTGGGCGTATTTGGCATAACAGGCTTTCAAATGGTAAGCGCCAGCCAATACAGGAGATGGGTTAAGATATAAAGAGCTTAAGTGTCGCTGCCAAGTGAATACGTGGCAGAATGCACAGCGCCGGTTGGCTAGGGTTGGTGATGGTAATTTGGGTGGCGCTGGTGTGGTTGGAGGTGCTGATATTGGCGTTGGGGGCAAAAGAAAGCGCGTTAAGCGGCCAAGCCAGCCCACTGGATTGCAAGCCAGACACTGGCCCCATCGGAAAAATAGACAAGCGCGTGCCAAGGGGAAGAGAAAGATGGGTAGTATCTGGCAGGCGAAACACGAGGTCCTCCTCGCCAATGAACACTATATTATTTGGCGTTTTTACCAGCGCATTTAAGGCGGCCAATTCATGATCCAGCCGCCCACCAAGAAAGCCAACACCAAGGATAAGCGGGGCTTTGATGATGCTGAGGCATTTCTCGAAATCGGTGGTATCCTGCTCCGGCATCCGCAGGGTTTCGCCGGCAAAATCAGCAGGGGCGGAATCCATATCGCCAATCATGGCTTGCGGGGTAAGCCCGTGATCCAAGGCCGCCTTTGCCCCACCATCAGCGGCCAAAACCGCTTCATAATGCGGCTGCGCCAGTTTGAACGCCGCACTATCTACGGGGCCATTGCCAACCAGTAAAACCGGCGCGCTGAACTTCATTGTTCGGCGTCCGGGTCCGCCTTGCCCACGCCGATGAAAACAAATTTAAACGGGAGGATCCAGGCGACACCAAGGAAGATGTAAACCGGAAGCTCGACCCAAAACGGCAGGCGCTCCATCAGGCTCATCACCCACCACACAAAGCCGATATAGGCGGGCATGCCGACCAGCAGAATAAACAGCGACCACCGCCGCCGGGATTTATAGGAGAGTGCCATTGAGTGTCCTTTTTTCGCTCGACCTTACCCTAAGCATTTGGGCGGGGCCGTCAATGCGACATCCTTTAAGCCCTGCCTCAAAGCTCAATCCGCCAGTTGTGTCGCCAAGATGTCGTGTTGATTTAGGCTTGTGTCGGGTCGCTGACATGGGCAAAATATAACAACTCTTTCATGCTGAGCACGCAAGACAACAAGGAAAGGCACTGCAATGATAATTCGCAAACTCAGGCTTGATAAGGGTTGGTCACAAGAGCAGCTCGCTGAAATTTCAGGTGTGAGCACGCGGACTATCCAGCGCATTGAGCGCGGGAAAACCGCAAGCCTTGAATCCCTCAAATGCCTTGCTGCCGTTTTTGAAACCGAAGTTACCGACCTTAGAGAGGGCGCTCCCATGACCGATAGTCAAAACCAAAACCCAGACTTAACAGATGAAGACCGCGCCGCGCTGGC
>JAJRRX010000457.1 GCA_024279075.1 Alphaproteobacteria bacterium
ATTCAGCACTCGGAAACCTCACACCCATGGAATTTGCAGAGAAGAAAACAATGGACAAACTGGCCGCATAACGCCATCAATTTAACCCCAAGGACTCTACATCAGGCTGGAGGATACTTGGGGCGCAGGTCAAAAGGTTTCAACTTGATAAAGCCACGCGCCCAGCGAAAATAGGGTGAGCGCGCAGCTTTCTCGCGCTAAGTTAAAGTTGCCATGGAGAAACTATGTGGCGATAAGTATCACCAGCGCGTTCGACATAGCCGATTCCCGGGAAATCTATGTGCATTCCGGCAACAGCCATGCGGTCCGCACTTGCGCGGTCCAACATTTTTCTGCGGGTTTCTGAGGCCATAGCCGGGTCAGTGTCAAATACGACGCCCCAATTCGGGTGAGCAAATTGCAAAGTTGAAAAATGGATGATATCGCCCCAGATCAGCAGGCTTTCATCGCCAGCATGAATTGAATAGCCCGTATGGCCGGGAGTGTGGCCGGGGAGCGGCATAGAGGTAACGCCGGAGACGACCTCCTTTTCACCATTGAACATATTGCGCCCGTCGGCATAAGGGGCGACAAAACCGCGGACCATGTCGATCATGCCTTTAAACTCGTCCGGTGCCGCATTGCGAACCGCATCATCATGGGCAAAGTTCCACTCGGCTTCGGCGCAGACGAGGCCAGCATTTGCAAAGGTTTTCCCGCCTTGGGCATTGAGCAACGCGCCGATATGATCTGGATGGAAGTGGGTGAAAAGCACTGTGTCGATTTCTTCTGGCTTGAAGCCTGCCGCTTCCAGATTGCCAGTCAGGCCCCCTACGGTTTCTCCCAACAGTGTGGGCGCACCGGCATCAATAAGGGTGAGTTTCCCACCGCTGTTGATCACATAGCCGTTGACCGGAATGGTTATCGCGCCCGGGGTGAACTTGCGATAGGCTTGCGCGGTTGAAACGCGGGCAGCGGCTTCGTCATAGCCTAAAACAAAGGAATCAGGCAGGGCCATCGTGCCGTCAAGCAGGGCTGTCACTTCGATGTCGCCAACAGAGTAGCGGTAATAGCCGGGCACCTGCGCGCTGGTCATATCCATTTGCGCTGCTGCTTTGGTGGCTTCGGTGAGTACCAAAGCAGGGCTGGCCAGAACCGGTGCGGCGGCGAGGCCCTTCAAGAGGGTTCGTTTTGAAATGTTCATAAGGTGTCCTTTGTGAATGAGTCTATGTGCTTGTATATGGTGCAACTTTAGCTTAGAATAAATACAAGAATTACCAATATAAGGCATTAGTAAAACTTATGGATATGTTAGGCGCCTATGAAAGTTATGTATCTGCCGTGCAGGCGGGTTCGCTCTCTGGTGCCGCTCGCCAGCGCCGGATGACCCAACCAGCGATTAGCCAGCAAATTTCAGCCTTAGAACGAAAATTTGACACAAAACTACTTACCAGAAATCGAAATGGCGTGCGGATGACGCAATCTGGCGAGGTTTTGTTTAAGCACGCTGTTGCTTTGCTCGACGTGCAAACGGGCCTTCAAACAGCGCTGGAAAATTTATCTGGTAAAGTCGAGGGGCAGTTGGTCATGACCACGAGTCTGGCTTTTTCGCAGCATATCGTGGGGGAAGTGATCGTTGAACTCACCAAGCAACTTCCGGACCTAAAAATAAGCTTGCGTGCCGCAGATGGTGTAACCAATTTGGCCACCGAAAATATTGATCTTGCCCTCTGGTCTTGCAACGTGGGTGAGGGCAATGGCGCGGTTCGCAAAATCGGCACGATGACAACCTTGCATGTCGCAACCCCGGAATATCTTGATACAGTTGGGCGACCGAAAACACCGGAAGACCTTATAAACCTTGACTATATACAATACAGATCCACGGACGACCGCATCGCCACGCCATTGGTTTACGGCAAAGAGATTTTCCAAGCGCCAATTAAGATCGGCTTAACGGCACAATTCCCTGATCTTATTTTTCAAGCACTTTACGGTAATTTAGGCTATGCAAAAGCGCCCGAATTTTTAGTGGCGGATGCGATAAGAAGTGGTAAGCTAGAGGTTGTGCTGCCGGATTGGAAAGTGCCTGAAAAGGAGTTATTCATCGTTTATCCCTCTGGTGAAAACAATTCTCCGCGCATTATTGCTCTGCTCCACGCTCTGTTAAAGCGCATGGACGCGACCAAAGGCATCCATATTGCGGCTTCAGCAAAGCAGTTTTTCCAGAATAACGCATCAAAAGCCATTTAGCGCCGAGAAGCCTACCTCGCCCGTTGCAATCATCTGCGCGGGGATTTATCTATGGTGGGCACAGCAAGGGGATTCCGCAGAAATGAACTGGATTTCAAATTACGTTCGACCCAAGATCAACTCCATTTTTTCGCGTCGCGAGGTGCCGGATAACCTCTGGACCAAGTGTGATGAATGCGGCACCATGCTTTTTCACCGCGAGTTAAAGGTAGCACAAAACACCTGCCCGAGCTGCGACCACCACATGCATATCGCCCCGCGCGCCCGCTTTGAGGCGCTGTTTGATGGCGGTGTTTTTGGCGAGATCAAGGTTGAGGAACCACAAGTGGACCCGCTGTCTTTTCGCGACCAAAAGCGCTACCCTGACCGCCTGAAAGACGCCAAG
>JAJRRX010000458.1 GCA_024279075.1 Alphaproteobacteria bacterium
ACTGTTGAACACTACCCCAATAGGTCTGTTGCCGGATTATCCTTCAGCTCGACATCATCGTAATACTTTTGGGCCTGTGCGGCGGAACGGTGGAGGCTTAGGCGCATGGCGGCTTGCAGGGGGGTGCCTTTTAGGGCGGCCTCGGTGAGGAAGCCGGAGCGCAGGCCATGGGGGGAGGCGAAGATTTTGTCGTAGCCGGCTTTGACAAGCAAGCGCTTGAGGATTTGGCGGATGGCGTCAGGGTGGAGCGGGCGGCCCAGCACGGTGCCGGATTTGGAGATTGGGCGGAAGAGGGGGCCTTCTGAGAGGTGGGCGGCGTGGAGCCAGTCGGTTATGGCGCGGGCAGGGCGGCCTTTTAGGAGCAGCTTTGGGGTGGCCCCCTTGGCGGTGGTTTTGGTTTCTAGCAGGCGGATGTGGATCAGATTGTTTTCTAGCGTCAGGTCCTCGACATGCAGGCCGGTGATTTCAGAGCGTCGACGGCCACCGGAGGCCCAGCCGAGCATCAGGATGGCGCGGTCGCGGGTGCCGCGTAAGGACGGGTCGCAGGCGGAGAGCAGCTTTTCTAGCACCTCAAGCGTGATTGGGTTGTTGGACTTGGGGGCAGGGGGCCTCGCCGCCGCACGGCGGGCTTTGGCGCGGGCTTGGCGCAGCAGCGGGGCTTCAAATGGGCTGGTGAGGTTGCGCATGCGATGGAAGGCGGCCCAGCTGGCGATGCGGCGGTCCAGCGTGGCAGGGGCGGGGCATTTTAGGGATTTGCGCAGGCCCTTGGCGATGAGGGCTTCGGCGACGCTACGGGCGTGGTCATGGCCTTCAAGGCTGCGCGAGTGATCAAGGATAAAGCGCAGGGCGATCTCCTCAGACTCAGGCCATGCCAGCGGCGCGCCTTTCCAGGCCTCGATGTAAAGCAGATCACGCTCATAGGCGCGCAGGGTGTTTTCAGGGGTGCCACGGGTGTAGAGGTCCAAGAGGGCTTGCTCGTCTTGCAAGGAGAGGTTCGGGGCTTGAATGAGCTGGGTCATGGGGTTGCCTTGTGGTATGACTTGGTGCTACCGTGGGTGTAGGAGGCCGATATGACGGTAAAAACTTCAATTTCACTGCGGGATAGCACGGACGCCTTTGCACGGGGGCTGGTGGATACGGGGCAATTTCCGAGTCTGAGTGCGGTGGTGCAACATGGGCTGGAACTGGTGCGGCAAAAGACGGAAGCGGAGGCCGCCGAGGTCGAGGCGCTGCAAGCGGTATTGACGGCACGCGCACAGGGGCCGTTTGTATCGGCCCCAGAGATGCGTAAGGGTGTGTCGGCGATGCTGGCAGAGAAGCGGCGGGCCCATGGGTTGGCAGATTGAGTTTTCAGCCGCGTCCATTCTGGATTTTGAGCTGATCTTTGACCACCTTTTTGAGGGCTATACGGCGCTTGGTGAATCTGTGTCGGAGGCGGCAACCCGAGCTGCGACGCGCGTAGAGCAGATTGAGACGGAGGCGCACCGTTTGGCCGTGGCCCCGTATCGCGGTGAAGCCCATGACGGGATTTTACCCAACTTGCGGCACCTGACGCTCGGGCGGGCGATCTATTGGTTTGTGCCTGTCGAGGCCACGCAGGCCGTGCGAATACTGGCCATATTCTATGGCGGGCAAAATCACAGGCTCCATATGCTGACGCGGCTTCTTTCTGAGGAATAGGGTGGGTCATAGAGGGATTTGTAGGGGATTTCTAAATGAAAATCAAGAGACGTGATAACTGTTACTTATCGCGTGTGATAGGATTCGGAAAAAGGTGCTTGGGTAGAGCGCAATTATTATGTATTATGCACGTTATGAAAACAAGGTGCACATATAATGTCGGATGATGACGAGCTTTGGTTCCTACCCGGGCCGCCGATTGATGAAGCGCCGACAGACCCGCCGTGGCGGCTGGCTGAACGGCAGGCGATATTCTCGCCGCGTGATTGGCGGCGGAAGGAAGCGGCGCAGGGCAGGGGGCTAGCGCGGGCAGCGGCGGCGTTTGCGCGCCTCGATGCGAGAGTGGGTGCGGGCTTTTCGAAGCGGCTGGCTTACGCGGAGGCCTCGGCTTTGCTCTGGGCGCAGGGGGATTGGGTGCCGGCAGACAAAATTGCGCTTTATGGTTTGCTGCGGGAATCGGCGCTGAAAGATGCGCGGGTGCTGTCACGCGCCGATTGGGCCACGCGGCGGATGTTGGGGGCAGGGCTGCCGGATGAGCTTGGGGGGTTTCTCGGGCGGCAGCGGGTGGAATATGACGGGTTGGAGGCGGTGGGGTTAAACCCCGCCCTACGGATGGTTGGCGAAGAGGAGGATTGGCAGGCGGCGCGGAGGGCGCTTTCGGATTGCCATGCGATCACCCAAGCGGCGGCGCTGTTTGCAGCGTGGCGGGCTTTTGGGCTGAGCGCACCGAATGATGCGCTGGAAGCGGGGGTTGCGGCGGGGAAAATCGGCGGGGTGGAAGGGCGAAACTTGCGGTTTTTGCCGGTGGCAACGGGCGGGGCAATAGGGCAGGGCGGCACCCCCGCCGACAGGCTCACGCGCTGGTATTCGGCGGTGGAAAACGCCTGCCTGAAGGCGGAGATGGAGCTGGACAAGCTGGCGCTTTGGCAGGAGAGAGCCTTGGCTGCTACCAAGCGGCTTTCGGGTAAAACCCCGCCGTTGCTCATCAAGGCCCTGCTGGAAACGCCAGCACTAACGGCGGGGATGGTGGCGGCAGCCACGGGGGCTGATAAGGCCACCGCACGGCGCAACCTTAATGCTTTCGCCAAGCTCGGGCTTATTCGCGAAATCACTGGGCAGGGGAGATATCGGGTCTGGGCGGTGGGTTGAATAAATCGTGCGCCACTTTGAATATTATGCGCAATCGCCGTTGAGCTTTAGCCGACAAAAGCTTTCTCGAGCACAAACGTGCCGAGCTGGCTATTGGCACCTTCGGTCATGCCAAGGGCTTTGGCGCAGGCGGGATTGGTAATTATGCGCTTGCCAATTGGCACGGGCTAGCCACATAGGCGCGGGCTGGCGGCGGGTGAGGGCGTGGTCTATCTCGACTTCATCAAAACCCGAACGCCGCGCCATGGCGTATTGATCCGCCAGAATATGGCCTTTGGCCCGCAGTCGCCCAACAAAGCCAAGCAGGCGGAGCTGGCAGGCAAGGGAAAAACCGCGCCCATCGGAAAACACAGGAAACTCAATGCGGATCATGCCAATTTTTGCAATCCATGGCAGCAGGTTATTGGCCGGAAAATCATTTTTCAGGTCAATCGCCAATGCGTGGCTTGCTTGCGTGGGTAGCGCATCAAAAGCATGGAACCCATGGATCCAGTCGTCATCGGCAAAGCCTTCATCTGTTACAATAACCCCGCGCGGGGCTTGGCCAAAATGAATGCCACATTCGGTTTTTTTCTGGCCTCGCCAACGGCCGGCGCGCTCATCCTCGATGGTGCCCGAGGGGGTGGTGCAGGGGGCGCAGCCAATAGATTTGTAGCCTTTAGCCACCAGCGGATGGCGCGGTAGGTTGTGCTTGTCAATATACGCTGCCAGATCATCGCGGGACCAATGGGCCAGCGGGTTGATTTTCAGGCGCTGCTCGGCGTCAAGCTCAAACAGCTCCATAGCTGCGCGCGTGCCGCCTTGATAGCGCTTGCGCCCGCTGAGCCAGCCGTCAAAACCCGCCAAAGCGCGGGCTAGGGGCTCGGTTTTGCGCAGGGCGCAGCAGGCGTTGGTGTCTGACCTATGAATCAGGTTATCCACATCCCGCAGCAGCAGCGCTTCGCGCGAGGGGAGGATGCGGCGCAGATCCTCAAGCCCGAGATTTGTGGCGAGCTTGCGTTGGTAGGCAAGGGTTTGGGGAAAAAGCATTTCGGTATCTATAAAGATAACCGGCAAGGCGCGGTTGATTTTGGCAACCATATCAAGCAGCACCACGGAATCGGCCCCGAAAGACGAGACAAGCGCGAGGTTTCCTAAACTTGGGTCGAGGATAATTTCACGCAACATCTCTAAGGTGTCGATTTTTTTGAAGCGCTTGTTGAGCGCAGCAACATGGGCGGAGCGGGGGAGATTCGGGTTTTCAAAGCTCATTTTATGGAATCCTTTGCAGGGTAAAGCGCGGCTTTAAACGGGGCAGCCCCGAGGCGGTGGAAGGTGGCTATAAAGGCCTCATCGGCGCTTTGCCGAAGGCTTAGATAGGCCAGAATCAAGCGCTCGATCGCGGGGATGATTTCATCGGCGGAAAAGCCCTTGCCCGTGGGCTGGCCGATGGCGGCATTTTGCGTGCCATCCCCCCCGAGCGTGATTTGGTAGCTTTCAACCCCGCCCTTTTCCAAGCCGAGAATGCCGATATGGCCAACATGATGATGCCCGCAGGCATTGATGCAGCCCGAGATTTTGAGCTTGAGCGGGCCGATATTGTGCTCTTGATTGAGCGCATCAAACCGCTGCGCAATGCCCTGCGCCACGTTGGTGGAGCGCGCGGTGGCAAGGTCGCAATAATCCATGCCGGGGCAGGCGATCAGGTCTGATATCAGTCCGATATTGGCGGTGGCCAGCCCAGCGTGGCGCAGCGCTTTGTAAACCTCTGGCAGGTCGCCTCTATGCACATGCGGCAAGATGATATTTTGCTCGTGGCTAATGCGCAAATCATCGTGGCTCCAGCGCTTGGCGATATCGGCCAAGACCCGCATTTGGGCACTACTGGCGTCCCCCGGCGTGGCCCCGTGCGCCTTTAGGGATACGGTGACAATGGCATAATCAGGATTTTTATGCGGGTGCAGATTGGTTTCTGTGAAGGCGTTGAAGGCAGGGTCTTGCGCCGGCCATTCTATCGAAGCGGTTTTGTAAACAGGGGGCGTAAAATCCGCTTCGATGCGGGTCAGTTTGGCTTGGTCAGCACCATCAAAGCGGGCGCGCTGGAGGGCGAAGCTCTCCTCCACCCGTTGCCGGATATCCGCTAGCCCGTGCTCGTGCAGGGTGATTTTAATACGGGCTTTATACTTGTTATCGCGCCGCCCGATCTGGTTATACACTTGCAAAATCGCTTCCAGATAAGGCAGTAAATCCGCCCGATGCAGAAAATCGCGCAGCACTTTCCCGATCATTGGCGTGCGCCCAAGGCCACCCCCGACCGACACTTCATACCCCGGCGCCCCCGCCACATTTTGCACCAGCCGCAAGCCTATATCATGAAACTTGGTGACCGCACGATCATGCGCACTGCCGGTCACCGCCACCTTGAACTTGCGTGGCAAAAAGGCGAATTCAGGGTGGTCCGTGGACCATTGCCGCACCAACTCCGCTGTTGGCCGCGGGTCAGCCAGCTCATCTGCCGCAGCACCGGCAAAATGGTCAGAGGTCACCGAACGGATGCACGCCCCTGAGGTTTGGATAGCGTGCATATCCACAGCCGCAAGCGCCTCAAGAATATCCGGCACATCTTGCAGCTTTGGCCAATGAAACTGGACATTTTGACGGGTTGAAAAATGGGCATAGCCTTTATCCCACCTATCGGCAATGTCAGCCAGCGCCAGCATTTGGCGGCTATTGAGCGTGCCATACGGGATGGCAACACGAAGCATGTAAGCATGCAAAAGCAGATAAAGCCCGTTCATCAGGCGCAGCGGCTTGAACTCCTCTTCGGTCAGCGCGCCGTCAATGCGCCGCTGCACTTGGTCGCGGAACTGCGCCGCACGGGTGACAACAAAATCTTTGTCAAAATCGGTGTAATTATACATGGGCTTGCTTCCCGATAAAACGGTTGGACGGGCCCGTCGCACGAAAGGCCTCGCGAAAATGCGCAGGCATGGCGAATTGATCTTGGGCGGCTTTGACCGCCACAGCATATGGCCCCACAATCATCGGCTCTGAGCGCTCTATTTTGGCGAGCTGATTGGCGCAGAGATCGGCTTCTAGAAAGACCGTTGCATCGGCGAAATGGCGCGACCATGCGCCTCTTTCTGTGAGATAAACCACCTCTCCGCTGATGAGATCATTTGCGGTGATAGTTTGTAGAGGTGGTTTGGTGGGCATGACGGGTTCCTCAACTGTGGCTCACGCCATATCCTGAATGGGAGGCGGCGTTTTATCAAAGCCAAGAATAGAATATTATTCCCCATTATGTCTAGTAACTATATAAATAAGGGATAATATCCCTAAGTCGCCCATATAAACGAAACACAATATCGCTATTGTGGATGCCAATATGATTTATTTCTGCTATATCGCTCGACGCTCTGCCGCTGTCATCGTGGCGTGGCAATCTTCCATTTATGATGGGTCCGCTCGTAGAATTATGCGGCTTGTTCCGGTTTCATTGCGACCGATATTCAGCGGATTGGGGATGTTGCCGGCGTGAACACGGTGAGCCTTGACTACGGCGTTGCCAAGCTAAGCTTGAGCCTGAATGTGAATTCTCGGGCGGCGTATGCGTCTGGTGCCATTGAGGCGGCAGAATGGCTGATAGGGAAACCAAACGGATATTACACGCCAAAAGACATGCTCTAGCAGGTGCGTCTAGGCCTCAAGAGGCTTTGGGCGCGGGCTTTTTGCCCAGAATGATCATGCTCAGCAGGTCGTCATCGGTTACATCATCCACGTTTACACTGCCCACCAGCTTGCCGTTTTTCATCACGCTGGCGCGGTCGCACAGGGTCATCACGTCATGAATGTCATGGCTGATC
This sequence comes from Alphaproteobacteria bacterium, assembly GCA_024279075.1. Classification (GTDB taxonomy): domain Bacteria; phylum Pseudomonadota; class Alphaproteobacteria; order Rhodobacterales; family Rhodobacteraceae; genus UBA3077. The sequence goes on from JAJRRX010000458.1 coordinate 6,675, forward strand.
AGGAATATTCCGATCCCCTCGGCTTTGAGCTGGGTAATAAGCTCGGCCACCATTTGGGTTTCCTGCGGGCCAAGGGCGGCGGTGGGTTCGTCCATGATCAGAATGCGGGCGTTGAAATATACCGCGCGGGCAATGGCAACTGATTGGCGCTGCCCGCCCGAAAGTGCCGACACCGGAGAGGAAAAATTCTGGAAATTCGGGTTGAGCCGCGCCATGATTTTGCGCGCCTCCGCCTCCATACGGCCTTCATCCAGCAACCCGCTGCGGGTGGTTAGCTCGCGGCCCAGAAACAGGTTGGCGGCGGCGTCGAGGTTATCGGCCAAGGCCAGTGTTTGGTAAATGGTCTCCACATTATACTTGCGGGCATCGCGCGGGTTTTCGATGCTGGCCTTGGCGCCCTCGATAAAGATCACGCCATCGTCGGCTTGGTAGGCCCCCGAAAGCACCTTGATCAGGGTGGATTTGCCCGCGCCGTTATGGCCAAGCAGGCCCACAACCTCGCCCGCATGCAGATCAACGCTCACATTATCCACGGCCTTAACGCCACCAAAGGCCAGCGAAATATTCCTCATTTCTACCAAAGGGGTCATAATCGCTCTCCTGTTTTCTTGCGGTAGAGGATATCAACCCACACCGCCAGCACCAGCACGCCGCCGACCACGATGTTTTGCAAGGGCGCATCCACGCCCACCATCGCCATGCCCGATTGCAGCGATTGCATAATCAGCGCCCCCAATATGGCCCCGCGAATGGTGCCAAACCCGCCCGAAAGCGCGGTGCCGCCAATAACGGCGGCGGCAATCACGCGCAGCTCGTCGAGCACGCCGATATCGTTGGAGTGGTTGACCAACCGTGCCGAGGCCACCACAGCAGAAAGCGCTGTGAGCGCCCCCATCAGGGCAAACACCTTGACCGTAAGCGCGCGGGTGTTAATGCCCGAAAGTTCGGCGGCGTCAGGGTTGCCGCCAGTGGCAAAAATGTAGCGCCCGAAACGGGTGCGGGTGGCAATCATCGTCATGCCGATGGCGACCATGATCAGCACCAGCACCGAAACCGGCAGGCCGTAGGCCTCGGTATAGCCTTCGGGCATGGTTTCGCCCCGGGCCTGAAACAGGCGGGCAAGGCGGCGGGTCGGGATTTGATAGGCGGTCAGCATGCCAACGAAGCCCAGAATGGCCCCCGACAGAATGCCGCCCATGACCATCTCGGCCCAAAGCGGCTTGACGGTAAAGCCGTGCGCCAGCTTGGCGCGCCGCGCCGCCCAGAGGCCGTAAAGCACAAAAACCACCGCTAGCGCCGCCAGCACCCAAGACCAGAACACCCCGAGCGTGCCATTGGTGCCGCCGAAAATCTGGAAGGTTTTATCAAGCGGGCCAATGGTTTGGCCGCTGGTCATATACCACGCGGTGTTGCGCCAAACCAGCAAGCCGCCCAGCGTAACGATAAAAGACGGGATCACAAGATAGCCGATCAGATAGCCTTGAAACGCGCCGATCAGCGCCCCCACAGCCAGCCCGCTGACAATGGCAACAGGCGCAATTAACGGGCTGCCGAGCGGAATACCCAGCATATCGGGCAGGATGCTGGTTTGCATCATCGCCATAACGGCCGAGCAGGTGGCCAGCAAGGCCCCGACGCTGAGGTCGATATTGCGGGTGACAATCACAAACACCATGCCCGTGGCCATAATCGCCACCGAAACCGTTTGGATGGTCAGGTTAAACACATTGCGCGGGGTTAAAAACCGCCCGTCTGTGAGCAAATCAAAGCCAAGGCTCAGGATGACAAACGCGCCGATCATGCCCAGCAGGCGGGTGTCCAGCTCCAGCGTTTGCAGCCAGGATTTGCGCGGCGCTTCGGGCGTGTCGCTCATGAATATACCTGTGGAAATAAGAGGGAACAGAGGGGGTTCACCCCGGCCGGAACCGGGGCGAACAATTGCATATTGGCCTTAGTTACAAGGCGATGGTCCGTTGCTTACGCCTTGGCAAAGCGCGTCTTTTTCAATCCAGCCCGCATCGACAACCACATCGAGATTGTCAGCCGTGATCGGCACAGGAGCAAGAAAGATCGCGGTCATCTCTGTGCCTGCAGGGGAGGTCCAGCTGCCAGCGCCTGCAACATCGGCCATGGCGGTGCCACCGGCCAGTGCGGCGGCGATTTCACCAGCGGCTTTGCCAAGCGCGCGCGCGTCTTTCCAAACCGAAACGGTTTGCGTGCCAAGCGCCACGCGGTTCAAGGCAGCATGGTCGCCGTCTTGGCCGGAAACCGGAATGCCGTCCATGCCTTGGGCTGTCAGGGCGGCCACAACACCGCCAGCGGTGCCGTCATTCGAGGCCACAACCGCATCAACCTTGTTGTCTTGCGCGGTCAGAATCTGCTCCATGTTGCGCTGCGCATTGGCAGGTAACCAGCCATCGGTATAGGCCTCGGCCACAATGGTAATCGCACCAGAATCAATGGCGGCTTGCAAAATCTCTTGCTGGCCACCACGCAGGAAATCCGCGTTCGGGTCGGTGGGCGAGCCTTTGATCATTACATAGTTGCCGGTTGGCTGAGCGGCCAAAACAGCGCGCGCCTGCATCCGGCCCACTTCGACATTGTCAAAGGTTAGGTAAAAGGCGCGCGGGTCCTCGATCAGGCGGTCATAGCCTACTACCGGAATGCCCTCGTCGGCAGCGGCGTCAATGGCGGGGCCAATGGCCTGTGCGTCTTGCGCCAGAATGATCAGCGCATCAGCGCCTTGGGCGATCAGGCTTTCAATGTCGGAAAGCTGCTTGGACGCCGAGCTTTGCGCGTCAGTCGAAATATAGGTCATGCCGGCGGCTTCAAGTGCCGCTACAATCGCCGCTTCATCGGTTTTCCAGCGCTCTTCCTGAAAGTTGGACCAGCTTACGCCAACCGTTTGTGCCAAGGCGCTTGTGGCCATGAGGGCCCCGAAAGCAGTGGCGGCGAGTATTGATTTAAGTTTCATTTTATCCTCCCAAAGATTGTTAGACACAGACGATTCTTCAAGGGATTCGCCATGAGCCTCTCCTCACCCTAGCAAATTTATTTTAAAGATCAAATTAAATCAAATTCACAGGTCGACTTTTTTTGGTTTTCGGGCCATCATCTATAAAATTATACATAAAGGCGATGTTTTGGGGCAATTTTCAGATAAAAAAGGCGGGCTGGCCACGCAGCGGCATACGGGGCGGCGGCAGGTATTGTCGGTGATCCGCGACGCCGGACAGATTGCCCGCATAGATATTGCCGATAAAATTTCCGGTAGCCCCGCGACCGTAACCGCTATTACCGCCGAATTGCTGGCAGAGGGGCTGATCGAGGAACACACCCCTGAAACCCCGCCCAGTGGCAGCCCGCGCGGGCGCCCGCGTGTGGCGCTCAAAATTCGCGGCGCGGCGCATATGCTGGCGGGTATCAAGGTGGCCGCCCATGCGATTTCGGTGTGTTTTCTGGATTTCGAGGGGCAGGAGGCGGGCCAGTTCGAGGCCGAAATGCCCAAGCCTGCCCTATCTGCGCCCGAGCTTGTGGCGTTTCTTGATGAAACCTTGCGCAAGGCCTGTGAGAAGATCGGCGTGCCGCTTGCGCGGCTCTCGGGGGTTGGCCTTGGTGTGGCGGGCATAATAGACGCGCCGCGCGGGCTGGTTTACTGGTCTCCGATACTGACCGCGCGCAATGTGCCGCTGCGCGATTTGCTGGCCGCGCGCCTGCCGATGCCGGTGTTTATTGATAACGACGCCAACCTTGTGGCCAAAGCCGAGCAGCTGTTTGGCGAGGGCAAAGGCGTGCGCGACTTTATTGTGGTCACCATAGAGCAGGGGGTGGGCATGGGCATTGTGATTGACAACCGCATCTATCGCGGCACGCGCGGCTGCGGGGCCGAGTTTGGCCACACCAAAGTGCAGCTGGACGGCGCGCTGTGCCGCTGTGGGCAAAGGGGCTGCCTTGAGGCCTATGTGGCCGATTATGCGCTTTTGCGCGAGGCCGGCACCCTGAACCTGCCCGATAGCCCCACCGCGCACGCACGACTGGATACGCTGTTTCAGGCGGCCAAGGATGGAGACGAAGCCGCAGGGCTAATTTTTCATCGCGCCAGCCGGATGTTTGCCCTCGGGCTGGCGAATATCATCAATATTTTTGATCCCGCGTTGATTATCCTGTCAGGCGAGCGCATGAAATTCGACTATTTCTATGCACAAGAGGTGCTGGATGCGGTGAAATCCAGCGTGCTGCAAATTGATGCGCCGCTGCCCGATATCCGCATCCACAAATGGGGAGATTTGATGTGGGCCAAGGGCGCGGCGGCCTATGCCATGGAGGAGGTTTCGGATATGTCGGTGCAGGAGATGGGCAAAGATGTGGGCTAGATTGGCGTTCCTGTTGGCGAGCAGCCCCGCCATGGCGCAGCCGGTTTTTACGCCGGTCGCGCTGCCCGCACACCAATATACCGGCGGCTGGGAGCACTTTGTGGGCGGGGGCGTGGCGGTGCTGGATTGCAATCAGGATGTGCTGCCGGACCTGTTTGTAGCGGGCGGGGAAGCGCCTGCGATATTGCTTGAAAATACCACGCCAGCGCGCGGCGGGGTGCTTGGCTTTTCCAAGGCCGCCTTGCCGGAAATGACGGGGGTTATCGGGGCCTATCCGCTGGATATCGACAGTGATAGCTATATGGACCTCGCGGTGCTGCGGGTCGGGCCTAACCTGTTGCTGAAAGGTGGGCCAAATTGCGCCTTTACGCCGTTTGAACCCCAGCTAGACGATGGCGACCACTGGACCACCGCCTTTTCTGCCACATGGGAGGCGGGAAACACCCTACCCAGCTTGGCCTTTGGCAACTATGTGGACCGCGGCGACCCGAATGGCCCCTTTGGCACCTGTGACACTAACCAGCTTTACCGCCCCGAGGGTGGCCAATACACTACACCACAGCCCCTTACGCCAAGCTTTTGCCCGCTCTCGATGTTGTTTACCGATTGGGGTCGCACCGGCCGCGCCGACCTGCGGGTAAGCAATGATCGGCACTATTACCCGCCGGGCGGGTCCGAGCAGATGTGGGCGATGGAGGCCCAGCCCCGCCTTTATACCGAGGCCGATGGTTGGCGAACCTACAATCTGTGGGGCATGGGCATTGCCAGCCGCGATCTGGATGGTGACGGGCGCGCCGAGGTGTTTATGTCAAGCATGGGCGACCAGCGTTTGCAAACTCTGGAGGCGGGCGGAAAACCAACCTATGCCGATGTGACCTATGCGCGGGGCACCACCGCACAGCGCCCGTATACCGGCGGGGATGGTCGCCCGTCAACCGGCTGGGACATTGCCTTTGGCGATGCCCAGAATGACGGGCTGGACGATGTGTTTATCGCCAAAGGCAACGTGCAGGAAATGCCGGGGCTGGCGATGGAGGACCCAAACAACCTGCTGCTCCAACAACCCGATGGCCGGTTTATAGAGGCGGGGCTGCAGGCGGGCCTTGCCGATATGGCACGCGGGCGCGGCGCGGCGTTTGAAGACCTCAACCTTGACGGCCTGCCCGATATTGTGGTGGTCAACCGCAACGAGCCGCTGCGGGTTTATCAGAACCAAACGGCGGGGGCGGGCCACTGGCTGCTGATTGATCTGCACCAACCCGCCCCCAACGTAAACGCCATCGGGGCCTTTATCGAAATTACCGACGGCAGCCGCACATGGACCCGTGAGCTAACGGTTGGCGGCGGCCATGCCAGCGGCAGCGCCGCGATGCAGCATTTCGGGCTGGGCGAGGCGACATCCGTGCAGATCAGGGTGACATGGCCTGATGGCAATTCGAGCGACTGGCAAGAGCTGGGAACGGACCAGGTTGTGCGGATAACGCCCGCGATGAACCGGCTGGAAATTGCACCGCTCTGAGCCATAGCCCGCCCTGTCGGGCGGGCTATGGCCCTCGTGCTGCGCACATCGGGGGGTCGCTGCGCTGGCAGGGCCCAGGCAAGCTCTGATCAAAGAGCATTGAGTAGAGGCGCTAACCGAAGCCATAGATATTACTCAAAGACGTAAACGCCTTAAACGGGTGTATGGCGATAATAATTATAGAGAAAACCAATTCCCCCGAAATAATCTTAATATTTTGATTATATTGCTATATAATCTATATTATCCAGTCTACTATCCTAGGATAGTAGACTTTGAATCAATAGAATAAGGGTAATAATTTTTGCTGCTAATATTACCTTAGGGTGTTTAGGTGTGGGGCGAATCCAGCGGCCAAGCTGCTTGTTTAGAGGGTCCCTAGCGCAACACCGGCAGGCCACTGGGAACCGCATCCGGCACGCCAAGGCGGGAAGACCGATCTTCCAGCGTTTGCAAAAAGGCCAAAATGTCCGCGACCTCGGCATTGCTCAGGCTTTGCACGGGCAGCTCGTTGGCGGCGGCGATGGCTTGCATTTCCGCGGGCCTGTCCTGCACCCATGTGTCAGGCGCGTTTGGTAAATCCGGCAAAACCGCTTGTGAAATATCATAGGCCATGAGTGCCGCCACAGGGTCCAGATGGTGGCGGACCACGGCCTCTAGGCTGGCATAGGCCCCATCATGGCCATAGGGGGCCGTCAGGGTGATATTGCGCAGGCTCGGGGTGCGAAAACGGTAAGCGTCTGCCGTTTGGTTGGTGACCCGCATCCGGCCGACATCGCGCTGGTGGTTTTCGAACTCTGCGGCTTTGCCCGGGCCGATTTGCGGCATGGCAATCGCGTAAAAGCGTTGGTCTGTCTGGAATTGGCCGCTATGGCAGCTGCTACACCCCGCCTTGCCGTAAAACAGGCCAAGGCCGCGCATGGCGGGCTCGGGCAGGGGGGACTGGCTACGCAAAAACTGGTCAAACGGGCTGTTATCGGCGCGCCATTCATAGGCGGTGAAGGCGGCAATGGCGTTGGCGATATCGGTAAAGCGGATGGGGGCGGTGCCGATGACCGCGTTAAACTTTCGGCGATATTCGGGAATAGCCGCCACCCGCGCCGCGATGATCTCCCACGCGCCGCCCTTGCTGGTGATCAGCCCTTGGCTGACCGCCCGCGATACATCATTTTCGCCGTAATGGCCGGCCATTTCATCGGCGGCCAGCACCGGAAACATGGCTTGGGCCGCCAGCACGCTGTCAAACCCTGCCACCATTTCGGCCCCCATCGGGGTGCGGATGCCGCCCGGTTGGCTGGCGTCGGCCTCCAAACGGCCATCATGGAAC
>JAJRRX010000459.1 GCA_024279075.1 Alphaproteobacteria bacterium
CCAATCGATCGACCTTCTTCCAACACCTGATATCCGCGCCGCGTGGCGGCTTTATTATGCCCGCGCCATTGTTGAGCATCGCGACGATAACTGGCCTGCCGCTGAGGCCGATTTTAGGCAAGCGCTGGCCTTGAATCCCGACCAACCGGATGCCCTTAATTACCTCGGATACTCTTTGGTCGATCGGGGAGAAAAGCTGGATGAAGCGCTCGGGATGATCGAAACGGCGGTGAAAGCCAAGCCCGATAGTGGAGCCATAGCCGATAGCCTCGGCTGGGTTTATTATCGGCTAGGCCGCTTTGAAGATGCCGAAGCAGCGATGGAAATTGCCGTCAGACTTCTGCCAATAGACCCGATTCTCAGCGACCATTATGGCGACGTGCTTTGGATGGTGGACCGTAAGCGCGAGGCCCGCTTCCAGTGGCGGCGCGCGCTTTCTTATGGCCCGGAAGAAAGTGATGCAGAGCGGATTAGAGACAAGCTGGCGCGCGGGTTGGACGCGGTTTTGGCAGATGAGTGAACTGGCGCGGGCCAAGGTTAACCTGAGCCTGCACATCACCGGCAAACGGGCCGACGGTTACCATCTGCTTGATTCTATTGTGGTTTTCCCAGAGGTTGGGGATGTATTGCAGCACGAATCCAGTGGTTTACGCATTACCGGCCCTTTCGGCACGGGCTTGGCGCGCCGTGATAATCTTGTCACCAAGGCTGCGGCACTTGTAGGCAAGGCCGCTGATGTCCATCTTGAGAAAAACCTGCCTGTGGCCAGTGGTATTGGCGGCGGGTCAGCCGATGCCGCCGCCACTTTGCGGCTGCTGGCCAAAGGCGAGGTGCCTAATGGCCTGTCGCTTGGTGCTGATGTGCCCGCTTGTGTGATTTCAAAACCGCTAAGAATGCAGGGCATTGGTGAGCAGCTTACGCTTTTGCCCAAACTGCCGAACTACGCGATTATTCTGGCCAATAGCGGTGAACCGGTTTCCACATCTGCCGTTTTCGCTGCTCTTGAGCGCGTTGATAACCCTGCTGGAGCCCCGCTACCCGAAGGGCTGAGCACCGCCGCATTTTTTTCTTTTATCGCCACTCAGCGCAACGATATGCAGCCTGTTGCCGAGCGGCTTTGCCCCAGTATAACCGATGTGCTTGCCGCCCTAACCAGCCAAAAAAACTGCGCCTTGGCACGGATGTCCGGCTCTGGCGGCACTTGTTTTGGCTTGTTTGATAGCCTCATCGAGGCGGAGAACGCCGCAGCCGAAATGAAGCGCGCGCAGCCCAGCTGGTGGGTGGTTGCCGCAAAAGGCTAAACCACGCGCGAAACCACAAATTCTGAAATGTCCGCCAAGGCGGTTTTTAGCTCGGAGTCAGGCAGCGGGGCCAGTGCATTGCGGGCCTCGCTTGCCCAATCAAGCGCCTTTTGGCGGGTTTCTGCCAAAGTGCCGTGGCGCTTCATCAGCGTTAATGCCTCTGCAAGGTCCTCGTCGTTTTGCTTACCCGTTTCAATGGTTCGCCGCCAAAAATCACGCTCGGAAGTATCGGCCTTGGCCAGCGCGAGAATGATCGGCAAAGTGAGCTTCCGCTCCCTAAAATCATCGCCAACATTTTTGCCAAGCACGTCACTAGCACCGCCAAAATCAAGCAGGTCATCAACGATTTGAAACGCAATACCAAGGGCGTCGCCGTAAGCAAATAAGGCCTTGGCGTGGGCTTTTGGCGCATCAGCAATTACGGCACCAACCTCGCAAGCAGCGGCAAAAAGTGCAGCGGTTTTGCCACGCACAACTTGCAGGTAAATCTCTTCGGTGGTGGCAAGGTCCTGCGCGGCGCTCAGCTGCAAACCCTCCCCCTCGGCGATCACGGCGGAAGCATTGGCCAGTATCCCCAGCGCCTCCATATTGCCGGTTTCAACCATTAACTGAAATGAGCGAGAAAAAAGGTAATCGCCCACTAAAACGCTGGATTTATTGTCCCAAAGCAAGTTAGCCGTGGGCCGCCCGCGCCGTTGGTCACTTTCATCCACCACATCGTCATGCAACAGCGTGGCGGTATGAATAAACTCAACCGTGGCGGCCAAAAGCACATGGTGCTGGCCCTGATAGCCACACAGATTGGCGCTTGCCAAAGTCAGCAATGGGCGCAGGCGTTTGCCGCCAGCCTCGACCAAATGCGCGGTTACTTCCGGAATGCGCGGCGCATGCTCAGAGGTCATCCGCGTGCGGATCAGTGCATTTACCGCGCTCATATCCTCTGCGACCAGCGCTTGTAGGTGTTCAAATGGGCTCATCAATACTCTCAAATTGTAGTGAGGCCGCATTGGCCTCTCGACGGGCATAGTTTTGCCCGATAACGTAGCGGAATGAAAGAGATTTTACGCACAACAGAGGCACTTGATGTCACATTTGCCACCGCTTTGCTAAAAGGTGAGGGCATTCGTTATTATATACTGGGCGAAAATATGGCGGTGCTGGAAGGCTCAATCGGAATTTTCCCGCGCCGGTTGATGGTGGCGCAGGAGGATGCCTTTGTCGCCGCCGCAGTGCTGCGGGATAATGGTATTGAGAGCGGCTTGCCCGATGACGGATGATGGCTTTCTCGACGGGCGATTGCAAATCTTGCAGCCCCTTGACGGGTATCGCGCGGCAACGGACCCGGTGCTGCTCGCGGCCGCTGTGCCCGCACGCGCAGGCGAAACGGGGCTTGAGTTGGGCTGTGGTGTGGGTGTTGGCTTGGCCTGTTTGCTGCACCGTGTTCCGATGCAGGCATGCGGGCTAGAGATTCAGCAAGAATACGCCGATTTGGCGGTGCGGAATATGGCGCGTAACGGTTTTACCGCCGAAATTCTGTGCGGAGACTTGGCAGATATGCCTGCCGCGCTGCGGGCGCAAAGCTTTGATCATATAATGATGAACCCGCCGTTTTATGAAAACATCCGCCACACCGCGCCTAATAATGCCGGAAAATCGACGGCTTTTCTCGAAGGAGAGGCCGGGCTGGAGAACTGGATAGCGGTAGGGATGAAACGGCTTAAGCCCTTGGGGTGGCTCACGATAATTCATCGCAGTGGGCGTTTGCCTGATATTTTGGCGGGGCTTTCAAAGGCGGGCGATATTCATATCTTACCAATTTCTGCCCGCAGCACCCGCCCTGCGCGGCGGGTTATTGTGCAGGCTCGAAAAGCAGCCGCGGGCCCGCTTAAACTGCTTGCACCATTGGTGATGCATGCGGGCGATCACCACCGCGAGGATGGGGAGGATTTTAGCCAAGCCGCCCGCAAAATCCTGAGGGATGGTAACGCTTTGGTAATATCTCGCTCATAATCTGGTAAAGATTTGGTGACAGAATTGAAAATCTGTGGTCAACTCTTACATATTAG
>JAJRRX010000460.1 GCA_024279075.1 Alphaproteobacteria bacterium
CCCCTGCGTGCTCCGAATGCTCTGGCAAAGATTCGTCTTCGGGTTCAGGCAATAGTCACACTCCCTGCATTCCGGCGTATAAAGCGGGATCACATGGTCGCCGGGCTTCAGGCTCGTCACCCCCGCGCCGACCTCCAGCACCACCCCCGCGCCCTCATGGCCCAGAATCGCCGGAAACAGCCCCTCGGGGTCCGCTCCCGAGCGCGTAAACTCATCCGTATGGCAAATCCCCGTGGCCTTGATCTCCACCAAAACCTCGCCCGCCTTTGGCCCCTCAAGGTTCACTTCCACAATTTCCAATGGTTTTCCGGCTTCAAAAGCCACAGCTGCCCGTGTGCGCATAATATCTCTCCTGATGGTTTTGAGGAAAGCCTGAGGCAAAACCGCTTAAATTGCAATTCCAAATGCGACGTTTATTCAGTCATCGCGGCAGGGAATTTCTGTAAGAGTCAATTCAATGCCACGGCGTAAGCGACGATAGCACCGATCGGGTGCGTTTCTAATTCGTTCCTTAAAATCCTCTAAGCGAAGAGTTTCGCACGCCTCGCAAAATATTGGTAGCTTGTCGAGATCATGTACCATTACCACCATTCCACTTGTAGACAGCACATCTTCAAGCTCCCCAAATGCCCAACGAGGATAAAAGGCGTCGAAGCTCCCTCTTTCATTTCTGCGATACGTTGGTAGTGAGAGGTCTTGAATATCTTCAATACCCCCTTCAACTCGAATAATAACTTCACGCAAAGGCCCACCCGCCATTTGTTGCAAAGTCGCGTTAAGTGCTAGAATCCGAAAGCTCTGGGCAATGGCTACAACCACAAACGTGTCATCAAACCCATCGGCATGAGGATAGTCCCAAGCCGTAAAGTTGACGACATAAAACGAAACCTCATCCCCAACACTCAGCTCCGCCAACACCTCAGGCTCCACAAACACCCGTGTAGTATAGGCGCGCATCCCCGGGGCCAGTTCCAGCGGCCCCGCATCTTGGGCCAGCGCCGGAAAGGCCAGCATAGCCACCAATATCAGCGCCAAAATCCTTTGAAACATCAAGCCGCTTCCCCTTTCGAAAACCCCTTCACAATCAACCACACCGCCAGCACCATTTCATTCAGCGCTATCGGCGCGGTAAGCGCGGCCTCCACCGCCCCGTAAGGCAGCCCCAGCACCTTGATCACGCCCAGCGCCAGTATCAGCCCGCCGCCGACCAGCCCCCAGAGGGAAAGCCAGCGCGGCACCAAGCGGGCCTGAAAAAGCACCGTGTTCAAAACCAGCGCCGTCACCCCGAAGGTCACTTCCGCCCCCAGCGCAAACAGCGCCGTGCTTTGCGCCATCAGCAGCCCCGCTTGCGCTTCCGAAGCCGTAAGCAGCCCCAGCCACGCCATGCCGCCCAGCGCCAGCAACAGCCCCTCCACCGTGCGCGCCATCAAATACCCCGCCGCCAGCGCTTTATGGCTGCGCGCCAAAACCGGATACAGTACCACCGCAATCGCAATCACTGCCCCCGCCATTACAATGTCCATCAAGGTTGCAAGCCGCACCAAGCCCGCATTTGCCTGCACCGCTGGCAGTGGGGCCTCAGCGCCAAGCAATGGCGCAAGGAGAACGGCGACGCCCACCCCCATCGCCGTTGCCAAAATAAAGAACAAGCCCGCAATCACAGCGGTTTTCCGGTCCGACATCACGCTTCACTCCCATTTTATAACACGGTATAAAACATGGGGCCTTCACGCTTAAATTGCAAATGCCCTACCGGACCACCTGCGCAATAAGTTGCTGCGCACAGGCCGCCGCCGCCCGCTGCGCCAGCACCGTTGTCAGCCGCGCGCCATCCTCCACCGCCGAAGAAATCCGTGTGGTGTTGCCTTGATTACCCTCGCAACTGCCCGAAGCAATCACCGTCCCGCTTGCCACGTCCACAAGGTTCATCTGCGCCGTCACCACAATGCGAAACGCTTCGTCGAATAAGCCGAGGTTACGCCCCGTGCTATCGGCATAATATTCCAGTGCCACCACATCCACCACAATGCCATTCAGCCCGCGCAATTGCGCCAGCCGCGCCACCTTTGGCCCGCGCTCCACGCTGCCGGTTTCCCGCACCGAGCCAGCATAAAACACGCGCACATTATCCCGCGCGCCAAAATCCGCCATCAGCTTATCCGCGATCATGCTTTCGATAATCGCCCCCGGGTCCACCCCGCTCGGGGTTGGCACCTCGCCAATGCGCGAGCGCGCGCGCTCGTCGGCGTTCAGCGTTTCTGTAACGGCTTTGCCAATGATGAAGCCGGCAATGCCACCGCCAAGCCCCACGCCGCCGCTCTGGGCAATGCGCCGCGCAAAGGGCGGCGGGCGCTCGGAGGTGCGCGAAATCGGCTGGCCGACGATCATATCAGGCGCGATCGGTGGCATAGCATTTTGCGGGTTGCCACAGGCTAAAAGCGGCATTGCCGCCGCCAGCAAAATAAATCTTCTAAATATCGTCATTAAATTTCTCGTTCACTCACAATAAAAAGCCGCTGAGCGGTGGTTGTGAGTGTATCTAAATACTGCGCCTGCGTCCAGCCGCTGCCCTTTGTGAGCTGCTCCCAGTTGCGCACGGAAAGCAGGGTCCAGAGCAGGTCCGTTGCTTCTTTTTCAGGCATCGCCAAGCGGTTTTCAGCCGAGAGCGCCGCCATTGCCGCTGCGCAGCCCTCACGCATATCCTGCATCCGCTCCTTCCACGCCGCGGCCGCTGCCGAATCATGGTCGCTCATCGCCAAAAGCGCAGTGGCCATGCCGTAGATTTCGGGCAAATACCCCGCCCAAGCCTCAATAAAGGCCTCCAGCCGCTCAGCACCTGATTGCGCGTTTCGGCTCGGGGCCAGCCGCGCTTCTGCGCCCTTGATTTCGTCAAGGTAATGCGTGGCGGCAATCAGCAAATCTGCCCTGTTTTTTAAATGCAAATACAGCGCCTGCCGCGAAATGCCGGCCCGCTTGGCCACATCCCCCATCCGAACCGCATTGCCATCACCAGCCTCTAACAAGGCCAGTGTGGCTTTCAGGATTTTTTCGCGGGTGGAGGCTGCTCTTGACATACTGTAAATTAGCGCCCGCGTGGCGCTAAGTCAATTCTAGCCCTTGCGCGTATTGGGGTGCAGTGATTTTCCCAATATATGCTCATCCGCCCCGATCACATGGCTGGCCGAGCCAACGATTTTCGGGTCTGGCAGCGGGGCATTTTCCTCGTTACGGTCCGGATACGGGATTTGCGAAAGGAAGTGCCGCATCGTGTTAAGCCGCGCCCGCTTTTTGTCGTTGGATTTAATGATTGTCCACGGCGCATCAGCGGTGTCAGTATAGAAAAACATCGCCTCCTTGGCCTCAGTGTAATCATCCCACTTGTTCAGGCTGGCACGGTCAATTGGTGAAAGCTTCCACTGCTTGAGCGGGTCATGCTCACGGCTGTCAAACCGCCGCTTTTGCTCCTGCTGCGTGACCGAGAACCAGTATTTGAAAATGTAAATGCCAGAGCGCGCAAACATCCGCTCAAGGTCAGGCGTTTCGCGCATAAATTCCAAGTATTCCTGCGGCGTGCAAAAATCCATCACCCGCTCAACACCGGCGCGGTTATACCACGAGCGGTCAAACAAAACCATCTCGCCCTTGCTTGGCAGGTGCTCGATATAGCGCTGGTAATACCACTGCCCGCTTTCGCGTTGGGTCGGCTTATTCAGCGCCACGACCCGTGCGGCACGCGGGTTCAGGTGCTCCATAAACCGCTTAATCGTGCCGCCTTTGCCCGCCGCATCACGGCCCTCAAAAATGATAATCACCTTGGCGCCGGTATCCTCGACCCATTTCTGCACCTTCAGTAGTTCAACCTGCAAAAGCGCCTTTTGTTTTTCATAATCGTTCTTCTTGATCTTGTCCGAATACGGGTATTGCCCCTGCTCAAAACGGCTGAGCGGGGAAGGCTGGCCTTGGGCCAAAGCATCGGTGGGTGTGGTTTTGCGCATAGCGACTCTCCTCTACGGTGTTTTGTGTTTTGAGAAAAAAGAGTATCGAAGGGCCTACCGAGGCAGTGATTGCGAAGCAATAGCGTTCGGTAGGCCCTTTGATTCCATCTGAACGCAAAACACTTTTGGTTTTTCGCCACAGACTGCGCACTAATCGCCTCACCTTGTATTGACTCAAATCAATCTTTCGGAATGTTTTTGCTCCGCAATTTCTTAATCGCCCCGCGCTGGGTTTTCCCCTCCAGCCTACGGCGCTTAGAGGCCAGCGTGGGCCTCGTTTTTACCCGCCGCTTGGGGCGGAATAACGCCTGCAATACCAGCTCCCGCAGCTTTTCTTCCGCCAACTCCCGATTGCGCGCCTGCGTTCGGTGTTTTTCAGCGTTAATGATAACCGCGCCATCCTTGGTCCACCGCCACCCCGCCAACTTTTTGAGCCGCGCCTTGGCATCTGCTGGCAAGCTCGGCGAGCGCGCCGCCTCAAACCGCAGTTCAACCGCTGTCGACACCTTGTTCACATTCTGCCCCCCCGGGCCAGAAGACCGCACAAAGCTCTCGGTCAGCTCCCAATCTTGCAGGGTGATATTTTCGTTAATGCGGATCATTAGATATAGGTTTTGTGGGCCATCCGTTCCGGATAGTCAAAATGTGGCGTCGCCGAAAATTGCGTCAGGTGCAGCCCGTCTTCCCGCACGGCATAGCGGTGCATCGAGGTATGGGCCACGTTCATAAACACCTTGCATTTCGCTGGCACATCCAGCGCCAGCGAGAGCGTTGTCAGGGTGGCGATTACGCCAGCCGAGGTCACCATCAGCACCCGCCCGTTGCGCTTATCCGCATCCTCCAACGCGCCCGTGATCCGCCCGCAGAAATCAGCATAACTTTCCAAGCCGTCCTCAATATCGCCCTCGCGCCACGCTGTTAAAAGCTGCGGCACATGGGTTGAAAACTCTTCCTCCGAGCTGGGCCACGGCACCCCCGCCCGCGCCTCAAGGCTCTCGGCCAAGCCAAAATAATCCATTTCGTTCAGGCGCGGGTCCACCGTATGCGGCGCATCCAGCCCTAGCCCCTTGGCGGTCTGGATCTGCCTATTCAGCCCGCCCGAGATCACATGGTCAAACCCCGCATTGGCCTTGATATAGTCGCCCAGCCACCCCGCTTGCTGCTGGCCCAATTCGGAAAGGCTGTCATAACTGGCTTCGGTTTTTGCGCCCGTTTGCGCCTGTCCGTGCCGAATGAGCGTGAGGTCATACATATGTTGGCTCCTTGATAAGGCCCCTCTATACGCGATCCCCGCGCGCGGTTCAATCTGCCCTTGATCCCGCACCCGCTTTCCTTTAGCACCGCCGTTTTACCGGAGCCACCCCATGCAAGCCCACACCCTTGCCATAGATTTTGGCACCTCGAACACCGCCGCTGGGTATATGCTGGAGGGCGCTCCCAAGCTGGTGGACATCGAGCCGAGCAACTCCACCCTGCCCACCTCGATCTTTTTTGATTTCGACAGCCGTAAAACCCTTTTTGGCACCCAAGCTAACAAAGCGCTGATTACAGGCGACTACGGCCGCTTCATGCGCGCCCTCAAATCCGTGCTCGGCACCAGCATCATGCATGAGCGCCGCCGGATCATGGATGAACAGATCGACTTCATCGAGATCATCTCCCGCTTCCTGCGCGAAATAAAAACCCGCGCCGAGGCCGCCTCCGGCCTCACTTTCAACAAAGCCCTCTCCGGCCGCCCCGTGCATTTCCACAGCGACGACCCCGCCAAAGATGCCCAAGCCTTAACGGACCTGCGCGCCTGCTACCTCAAAGCCGGGTTCACCGATGTAAAATTCATGTTCGAACCAGAAGCCGCCGCGCTGGCCAACCACAGCCACCTCGCCCAAGGCACCCTTGGCCTGATCGTCGATATCGGCGGCGGCACGTCAGACTTCACCATTTTCGAAACCGCCCAAAACGGCATCAAAATCCGCGCCAGCCACGGCACCCGCGTCGGCGGCACCGACTTTGATCGCAAACTCAGCATAGATCACATCATGCCTCTGCTGGGCAAAGGCAGCCAAATCCGCAAGGCCTTTGGCGATGAAACCATGCCCGCCCCCAACGCCATTTTCCACAATCTTGCCACATGGCAAAAAATCCCGTTTATGTATACCGGCGAAACCCGCCGCGAGGCCAATGACCTGCTTAAACACGCCGCCGAGCCGCAGCTCCTGAAGCGCCTCACCGATACACTAGAAAACGAACTCGGCCACGACCTCGCCTTCGCCGCTGAGCGCGGCAAAATCGCAGCCAATATAGCCGATGCAAGCATAGACCTCACCGTCCTAGAACCATCTCTCACCGCCCCCCTAACCCAAGCCGCCCTTGGCCACGCGCTCCACGCCCTCACCACCAAAATCCAATCCGCCACCGCCGAGACCCTTGCCCTCGCCAGCCTCCCCCCCGCCCAAATCAACAGCCTGATTTTCGTCGGCGGCTCCAGCCTGATGACCGTGGTCGAATCCACCCTACAAGCCCAATTCCCCACCGCTCAGCCCCACCGCACATCTGCATTCACAGCGGTGATCGAGGGCCTGATCCTTGCCACGGCCTAGGGTCATCCTCCTCGAATTTTGCTGGATTTCATATTTATTCCCCTAGGGGAACAAATATGTGAACTCAAGGTTTTCCCAATATATAACAACTCGTTATAAAAAAATGCATCACGATAAATCCACAACTTATCCCACCTCACCACACGTCACCCTTTACCCAACGCCCACCTTGAGCTTACCATAACGTCACCCAAGCCAAACCCCGAGCGCCCCATGCAGCCCACAAACATCCCCGCCCAAGGCGCCACCCTCAAAGCCACGCTTTACACGCCGACCAAAGCCCCAAAAGCCGCCATAGTGCTGCACGGGGCCACCGGCGTCCCCGCCCGCTACTACCGCCACTTCGCCGACTGGCTCACCACCCAAGGCTACGCCTGCCTCACCTATGATTACCGGGATTTCGGCGCATCGGCCACAGGCCGCCCCAAGCAGTCCAAAGCCTCAATGATGGACTGGGGCGCGCTTGACCAGCCCGCCGCCCAAGCCGCCCTCAAAGCCCACCTCCCCGACACCCCCCTCTGGATCATAGGCCACTCCCTCGGTGGCTTCATGCTGCCCTTCCAGCCCAACACCGCCCAAATTGACCGCGTCATTACCGTCGCCAGCGGCGCGGCCTATATCGCCGACCACCCTTGGCCCTACCGCACTATGGCCCTATTGTTCTGGTATGGCCCTGGTCCCTTGGCCACCAAGCTGCTTGGCCACCTCCCCGGCAAAGCAATGGGCCTCGGAGCCGACCTCCCCGCGCAGGTCTATTGGCAATGGCGGCGCTGGTGCACGTCCAAAAGTTTTTATGAAAACGATGCGGACCTCCCCCCTTTGGCACCACCCTATACCGGCCCCCTAAAAATCATCGCCATGGACGACGACGTGATGATGCCGCCCAAATCCGTCTGGAAACTAGAGCGCTTCTACCCCCAGGCTCAAAAATCCCGCCAGCTTATCCGCCCGCAGGAATACGCCCTCAAGCGCATCGGCCATATCGAGGTCTTCAACCCCCGCAACGCCGCCCTCTGGCCGGACCTTATCAAATAGAAAGGGCGCGCCGAATAGCCATCTTATCGCTCAATTTTCGCCACATAAGACTGCTTATTACCAATGCGCCCCCGATAATGCGCCTCAAACGTATCTGGCACAGAGTTTTGTGTCGAAGGGCGCGCCCGCAGAACCTCGGCCCATGCTTTAATCTTCGGAAACCGATCCAATATGCCAAGATCATATGTCTGATCAAATATCTCCAGCCGCACAAAAAGCGGCGCATAGGAAAAATCTACCAGAGCAATCTCCGCGCCCGCAAAATACGGCCCGCCCTCCAGTTCAGCCTCTACGCGGGCAAGATTGGAAAGCATTGCGGCCAAGCTCGCAGCATAAGTTTCCACATCTTTTGCCATGTAGGTGCTAAACAAATTTCGGATAATCAATAGCCCGAATGCCGCCCATGCTTGGTACCTTGCCCGCTGCAAAGGCTGAGCCGGCTGGAAATGTGGCGCAAAAGCTTCGTCCAAATACTGCGTGATTACGGCCCCCTCAAAAAGCAGCACGCCATCAACCTCAAGCAGCGGCACTTGCCCCGTCGGGCTAAGCTTTACAAATCAGTCTGGCCGATTATGGAGATCAATATTTACAAATTCAAAATCAACTGATTTTTCCAACAGCGTAATAACGGTCGGCTGCACAAATGGGCCCATTTCAAGGGCAATAAGGCGGATATTCTTTGGCGTATTATGGGTCATGGTTTTCTTCCGTTGTTGTTAATATAGCTGGCTATGTATATTGGCAAAAAAATTGGCAAAAAAATGGGAGCTACCCCTTCGTAAGATTGCTTTCTAGGTGCTTAACAAACGCCAATCCGGCGGTCATTTCTTGCTCTGTCATGCCTGCAAAAAGCTGGCTTTCAATTTCCGCCCATGAGGCATTAAAACTTTCCAATAAATCACGGCCCTTCTGGGTTAAAAAATTCAGGCTAGCGCGGCCATCGGCGGGGTTTTGCTTGCGTTTTATAATGCCAGAACGCTCCATACGCGCCAGCCCTTTTGCCATCGTCGGCTGGCTCACATTCACCGCTTTTGCAAGGTCAGATTGTGATATCCCCGCATGTTTGCCAAGCTCAAACAGAATCACACCCTGCCCGGGATGTAGCCCGATGGCGGCCCACTTATGGCTTGAAAACCCTCGAAAGGTTTTCAAAAAGGCGCCAATTACTTTGGCATGGTTGTATTTAGGGTGCGCAGTGTTCATTGGCCCTTTATACATAGTCGGCTATATAAAAGTCAACCCAACCGCCTCCCATTTATTTATCCCGCTTCAAGTGGGGCCAATTCTGGGGCCATCCCGCACTACCCGCGCCCAAAAACCAGAAAGGGCCGCCCCACTTAAGGAACGGCCCAAACTCGAGTTTGGAGGTGGTCTCTATGCGGGCCACCTATGCAGAGTTTGCCCTGCTAGGTTTTCATCTCCCGCATGTCCTTAACCAAGTTCTCCAATATCCCAATAGACATCGGCACCTCCTTTCTCAAAGTTTTAGATGAGGGGAGCTTAGCGCGATTTTCCTTAAAGGCAAATAAATTATGCGCGCGCCGGTGTGAAGCGGCTAACGGCGATGCGGTAAGGCCCCAGCGCCACCAGTGCAAGGCTCATCTTCACGGCAAAATCCGCCAGCGCAAGGCTGACCCATAAAGGCGCTTCCGGCCCCACCCCAAACATTGGGATGACCTCCCGCGCCCAGCCATTCGGCTCACTCGGGTCAAGGAAGATAAACGCACCCGCAAAGGCGATGCTGAAAAACAGCACGGTATCCAACGAGGAGCCAATAAACGAGCTGACCAGCGGCGCTTTCCACCAGCTTCCCGCCCGCAATTTATCAAACACAAACACATCCGTCATCTGCGCCAGCAGGAAACCAACGCCCGAGGCGAGCGCTATCCGCAGGCTCACCGCAGGGCCAAACTCCAGCATAATTTGCGTGCCAATCAGCGAGCAGGCCACGCCGATCACAAAGCCAACCAGCACCACCTTGCGCGCTTGCGCCACGCCGTAACGCCGGTTCATCAAGTCAGTGACAAGAAACGCAAACGGGTAGGTAAACGCCCCCCATGTCAGCCAATCCCCCAATAGGAATTGCACAAGTATATTACTGGCCACCACAATAGTTGCCATGGCGATCACGCCAAATATCAGTCCACGATTCATCATTTTATCCCGTATTTTTAAAGAAGGTCAGCGGTGACTTCTGCCAGAACATCCAGCTGCCCGCCGCTATACGCCCGCTTTTGCGTAAACGCAAGCTTGCCCCGCACACAATTTTACGTATGCTGAAGCCATAACAACCAACGGGATAATCGGAGACCTTTAGAATGCTTAACAAGTTCAAAATTACCGCCACGGCCGCGCTGCTTTTGGCCGCCACTCAAAGCTTTGCGCAGGCCAACGAAGAGGCGAAAACCAAGATTGATGAATGCCGCGAAAAGCACTGCAATTCGCTTTCTCTGCGCAGCATTGACGAGCTAACCAGCATTCCCGTTGAGGTGCTTGGCCTGCCTTCGGTTGTGACCCTTAGCCTCAGTGGATCGGGCGTTACCGATATTTCGTTGGTCGCCAAAATGCCCGGCCTGCGTTCGCTGGATATTTCCAACACCCCGATCATGGATCTCTCTCCACTGGCCAATATGCGCGCCCTTTCGCGGCTGGATTTAGCGCGCACTGAAATCACGGATCTTGCGCCACTGGCGGGGCTTTCCAGCCTGACCTACCTTAACCTGCGCGGCACAAATGTTGTTGATATTTCAGAGCTTGCCCGCCACCCCGGCCTCACCAC
>JAJRRX010000461.1 GCA_024279075.1 Alphaproteobacteria bacterium
GCATGAACATTTTCCTGCCTGCCCTGCCCGCCATGGCCAGCTTTTTTGATGTCGAATATGCCCTGATCCAACTGGCCATTTCTGCCTATCTCGGCGTCGTCGCCCTCCTGCAAATCATCATCGGCCCCTTATCAGACCGCTTTGGGCGCCGACCCGTTTTGCTGGGCGGGCTGTCCGTATTTGTGCTGGCAACACTCGGCTGTATCCTCGCAACAAATGTTGAAACCCTGCTCGGTTTTCGCATGCTGCAAGCCGCTGTCGCCTCCGGCATTGTGCTTTCGCGTGCCATCGTACGCGATATGGTGCCACCAGAAAAAGCCGCCAGCATGATCGGCTATGTCACCATGGGTATGAGCATTATGCCGATGATCGGCCCCGCCTTTGGTGGCGTCCTAAATGATGCATTCGGCTGGCAATCCAGCTTCATCATGCTCGGCATTTCGGGCCTCATTGTGCTGTGGCTCATCTATGCTGACCTCGGCGAAACCAACCAGCACAAAAGCGCCAGTTTCGGCGCGCAATTCCGCGCCTATCCAGACCTCATCCGCGCCCGCCGCTTCTGGGGCTACACCCTCACCGCTGGCTTTGCCTCCGGCGCTTTCTTCTCGTTCCTCGGCGGTGCACCTTTTATTTCCAAGGAAATATTGGGCCTTACAGCCACCGAAATGGGTGGGTATTTCAGCATTGTCGCCTTTGGCTACATGGTTGGAAACTTCCTCTCTGGCCGCTATTCCCAGCGCGCGGGTATCAACCGGATGATGGTTATGGGCGGGTCCGTATGCACCTTAGGGGCACTCACCAGCCTAGCCCTTTTTGAGGCTGGCATCCTACACCCGCTCTCGCTTTTCGGCCCGATGTTCCTTGTGGGCATCGGCAATGGGATGACCCTTCCAAACGCCAATGCAGGCATCGTTTCGGTGCGCCCGCACCTTGCTGGCAGCGCCTCTGGCCTGAGCGGGGCCATTACTATTGGCAGCGGCGCGGGGCTGTCAGCGCTCGCGGGCGTGTTGCTCACACGCGAAACCGGAGCCGCGCCGCTGTTTATCGTTATGGTTATAGTGTCGCTCCTCGCAATTCTGTCCAGCTTTTACGTGATTTGGGTTGCCAAACACGCAGAACCGCTGGGAAAAGACAGCTTTGAGTGATCCCTTCGCAGGTGCAGCATTTTCTGGTTGACATATGCGCGCAAGATTGTGACAACAACAAGCAAACCAACGCAACAATCTATCGCAGGAAATCCCTATGAGCTTCAAGGTCCAGCCCGCTAGCCCCGCCCAACCCAACCGCTGCCAGCTTTTTGGCCCCGGCTCCCGCCCCGCCATTTTCGAAAAAATGGCCGCCAGCGCGGCAGATGTGATCAACCTTGACCTTGAGGACAGTGTGGCACCGGCGGATAAGGCCGAGGCGCGGGTGAATGTGATTAAGGCGGTCAATGAAATTGACTGGAGAAACAAGACCTTAAGCGTGCGCATTAACGGGCTCGATACCGAGTTTTGGTATAAAGACGTGGTGGAGCTACTAGAGCAAACCAATGGGCGGCTTGACCAAATTATGATCCCGAAAGTCGGCAATGCGGGGGATATTTACGCGGTGGACGCGCTGGTTTCAGCCATCGAAATGGGCAAACAGGCCAAAAAGGCGATTAAATTCGAGGTTATCATCGAAACCGCTGCTGGCCTTGCCCATGTGGAGGAAATCGCTGCCGCCAGCCCGCGGATGAATGCCATGAGCCTTGGCGCGGCGGATTATGCCGCCTCGATGGGGATGCAAACTACAGGCATTGGCGGCACGCAGGAGAACTATTTCATGCGCACCCCCAACGGTGAAAATCACTGGGGAGACCCATGGCACGCCGTCACCGTGGCCATTGTCGCTGCCTGCCGCACCCACGGGCTGCTGCCGGTGGATGGCCCGTTTGGCGACTTCTCGGATGATGCAGGATTTACGGCGCAAGCCAAGCGCTCGGCCACGCTCGGGATGGTAGGTAAATGGGCCATCCACCCCAAGCAAATCGCGCTGGCCAATGAGGTGTTTACGCCCTCTGAGGCGCA
>JAJRRX010000462.1 GCA_024279075.1 Alphaproteobacteria bacterium
ACCGCCACCAAGAGCGCAGGATTGGCCATCAGCATGCTCCGCATACCTTCTTTAACGTTGAATTCCTCATAGTCAAAGCGGTCCAGCGGCTCGGTTTTTTTGCCATAAGGCATGCGCAGCATAAAGCGCGGACTGGCAAGGCCAAGGTATTTCGCCTCGGGCATTTTGCCGAGCGCATCCCATGTTTTCTTCACCAACGGGTGGCGGTCCTCGGGCTTAACGCCCATAAACCCAGTGCTAATCGCGCTGATAAAAGGCGCATCCATTTGCGCCGAAACCCGCGCCATACGGGCCAAAAGCTCTGCATGGGTTGGCGTTTCTTCCCATGTATAAAGCCCGATAACCGCTGAAATAGGCCCACCACTTTCATCCTGCATCGGTTTTTCAACCAGCATGTCATAAAGCCCGCTTTGGCTCACATCCTCTTGCGCGGCAAGGTCCGCCGTGAACTCCTCGACGCTAACATCATAAACCACTACCTCAAGCTCGGCGCTGGCCTCGACCCGCCGCCCCAAAAGCTCGATCGAGCGCCAAGCGGCCTCGATGGATTGAAAGTCAGGATGGTGCAGCACACTGCTCATCGCGGTAGAAAGAGCTGCATCCACGGCGGCAATCATCGCTTCGGCGCCGTTATCAGTCGCGGATACTATATGCGGGCCGATAATGCGCGAAATCAGGTCTGAGGCCGCGCTGGTCTCGGGCTTGGGCGTGCTATCGCCAATCAAGCTCTGGAAATCGGTCAGCCGCAGATCAGCCGGCGCATCCGCCCCTTTGCTGCGCTTTTTGCTCAGGGCTTTGAAATCACCAAATTCCCCGCCCCAAGCCTTCATGCGCTCGACGTTTTGCTCAAAATTCCGGCCAGATTTCAGATCGCGCCGCAGCATATTAAGCTCGTTAAACAGCTCGACATTTTCAAACAGCTCGTCAGGGTGCAGGTCATCCAGCTCGTTTAGCTCCACCTCCACCGCCGAGCCATCATTGCCCAAAGGCAGCGTGAGCGTGGTGCGAAAGCGCATAATCACGTCTTCCATGGTGTCAAAATCAAGCTTAAAGGCTTTCCTTTTGCCCAGCGCCGCGCCCGTTTCCAGATCGCCCCGATTGCCACGGCCCGAAAAATCGCCCAGCACCGCTATGCGGAATTTGCGTCGCGCGCCTGCGGCATGCTGCAATTTAGCCGCGCTCATGCTGCCAAAATCGGGTTTAAAAGCCGGCTTTTTGGGCTTGGGCGGCGGGGCAGCCGGGGTGTCGTCATCAAGGTCAAGGTCGTCATCACCCCCAGCCAGCAGGTCATCCAAATCCTCATCGTCACCCTCCGCAATAAGCGCATCCAAATCCTCATCATCGTCAGAGATATCAGATAAGAGCGCATCTAGATCATCATCTGTATCCTCTGTGCTGTCGGCCAACAAGCTATCCAGATCATCATCTTCATCGTCTGCCAAAAGCGCATCCAAATCAAGGTCGTCATCCTCCCCATCAGCAACGCTTGCGAGCAAGTCGTCAAGCCCATCATCCGCGCTATCATCTGTGGCCATAAGCGCGTCCAGATCACCATCATCATCCGCCAGCAACGCCTCCAAATCATCATCGGGCGCGTCTTCTTCCTCCAAAGGCGTGTCGGCCAAATCCGCCAATAGGTTATCCAGCTCATCGTCGTCACCGTCCTCCGGCGCGGTCTCAGCAAGGGTTTCTAACAGGTCATCGAGCCCGCTCTCCTCGGCCTCTTCTTCCGTCGTGTCCAGTGCCATATCGGCGAGCAGATCATCAAGGCCGCCCTCTTCTTCTTCGGCTTCCACACCTTCCGCCATGCCGCTCAGCAAGTCATTAAGGTCATTATCGTCCTTGTCTTCAAGAGGGGCATCCGCCAACTCGCCAAGCAGCGCCTCCAAGCCATCGTCTTCAGCTTCTTCCGGCGTGTCTCCGGCCATATCTGCCAGCAGATCATCCAAATTGTCATCATCCGCCGCAGCCTCTTCTGGTGCGGTTTCCGCCATATTGTTCAGCAGGTCATCAAGGCCATCTTCAAGAGCATCCTCCGGCACCTCCGCCGATAGGCTTTCAAGAATATCCTCAGCATCGTCCTCCTCAGAATCCTCCTCAAGTGGCGTTTCCGCAACCTCCTCAAGCAGAGCGTCCAAACCGCTGTCCTCTTCCGCGTCCGGTGTTTCGGTCGCCATGTCTGCCAGCAAACCTTCCAAACCGTCTTCGTCCGCAGCCTCTTCGGGCGCGCCGTCCGCCACGTCGCTCAGCAGGGCGTCAAGGCCATCATCCTCTGGTGCCTCCGACGCTTCTGCCGACAGGCTTTCAAGAATGTCCTCGGCATCGTCTGCCTCGGTGTCATCCTCATCCGGCGTATCGGCAGCCATTTCGGCCAGCATGTCTTCCAAATCATCTTCGTCTTCTGCCGCCTCTTCGGGTGCAGTTTCCGCCACTTCACTAAGGAGATCATCAAGCCCTGTGTCCTCGGGCGAGTCCTCTGGTGCCTCGTCTGCCATATCGCTGAGCAAGTCTTCAATACCGCTATCTTCTTCTTCAACGGCGGTTTCTGCGATGTCTCCTAGCAGGGCATCCAAATCCTCTGTATCTTCGTCGGCCTCAACGGGAGCCTCTTCCGCTATATCCGCCAACAGGTCTTCCACGCCACTATCCTCGGGGGCGTCCTCCACAGCTTCGTCCGCCAGCTCCGCCAGAATATCATTTGAATCATCGGTTTCGGCTTCAGATTCAGGCAAAAGGGCTGCCATATCGGCGAGCATATCCTCTACCCCGTCATCCTCTGCGGCCTCCTCAACCGCGCTTTCCGCCATGCCTGCGAGGGCGTCATCAGTGCTGGTGTCAGCGGGGGCATCTTCTGGCGCGTCCAACGCCAAGTCAGCCAAAATATCATCGCTGGCGTCGGGGGTTTCCCCCTCCGGTTCGGCACTTTCTGCCATGTCTGCCAGCACGTCAGCACTTTGATCCTCTATAATCTCTTCATCCGGCGCGGCCTCGGCCAGCTCTTTCAGAATATCTGCGCCTTCATCTTGTGTTTCCGAGTCTTCAGCAACTTCCGAAGCCACGCCTGCCAACGCATCCTCAACAGAGGTATCAGCTACGTTTTCTTCCGGCGCAGCTTCTGCCATACCGGCCAGAATATCATCGCTGGCGTCCTCTTCCGGTTGGTCATCCACCGCGTCCGCCGCCAAGCCCGTGAGGGCGTCCTCAATGCTGGTATCAACGGGGGTATCTTCCGGCGTGGCCTCAGCCAGCCCTTTTAGGATATCTGCACCTTCATCTTGTGTTTCCGAGTCTTCAACGGCCTCTGACGCGAGCCCCGTCAGCGCATCTTCGACGGAGGTATCGGCCACGTCTTCTTCTGGCACAGCGTTAGCCATACCGGCCAGAATATCATCGCTGGCATTGGGCGTTTCCACCTCCGGCGCGACATTTTCGGCCAATTCAGCCAGAATATTATCACGGCCGTCCTCCTCTGGCGTGTCTTCAACCGCCTCGGCGGCGACACTGGCCAAAGCATCGTCAACGGACGTGTCTACCGTGGCTTCTTCTTGCCCGCTCTCTGCCAAACCTGCCAAGATATCGTCGGAATCGTCGGTTTCGGCCTCCGGTTCAGGGGCTGTGGCCGCTAGGCTTTCGAGCGTTTCGGCGGTGCTGGTATCGGGCGCGGCTTCATCCGGCGCTTGGGCGGCCATGTTTGCTAGAATGTCGCTGCTATCGTCAACTGTTTCCGTCTCTTCTGGTGCGGCGGCTTTCATGGCTTCAAAGGCGGCGTTTTGCTCATCCTCCGCGCTTGCCCCGAGGGCGAGGGCGCGCAGCTGGTCGGGGTTGGCAACCAAGCGCTCGATCAGCTCCTCGGCCCCGGCTTTACCGTCCATATAGGTCATCAAGTTGGAAAGCTGGGTGCGGGCTTCCAGCAATTTGCGCAGCGGCTCGACCTTGTTGGCAATTTCTGCCGGGCTGAAATCGCTCATTTTTTCAAACACGAGATCGACCGAGAGGTTGCCCTCACCCGTCAGTGTATTTGGCACTGAAAACGCCGCGCGCGGCTTCATCGCCTTCATGCGGCTATCAAAATTATCAATGTCGATTTCAAGGAATTTGCGGTCTCCCACAGAGCCGATTGGCACCTCTGATTTGCCGGAAAGATCAGACATAACGCCCATCACAAAAGGCAGCTGCACCTTTTTGGTGGCACCATAAAGTTCCACATCATATTCGATCTGGACCCGTGGCGCGCGGTTGCGGCTGATAAACTTTTGACTGCCCGACATGTTAACCCTTTTCCTTCAACAGCGCTTTCATCTCGGCGAGCTCCGCTTTGGTTTCCTCGTTGGATTTGATCACCATGTTCAAAATCCGCTCCAGTTCTTTATCCTGCGCTTCTTCCACGGCGGCCTGCATTGTGTTGACCAAAATACCGATAAACAGGTTGAGCACAGCAAAGGATGTGGCGACGATAAACGGCACAAATAGCAGCCACGCCCACGGATAAACCTCCATAATCGGCCGGACAATACCCATCGACCAGCTCTCCAGCGTCATGATCTGAAAGAGGGAATAAAGGCTCTCGCCGATGGTGCCAAACCACTGCGGGAAGGCCTCTTTGTAAAGCATCGTCGCCATCACTGCGAAAATGTAATAGACAATAAACAGCAAGATGATCACCGCGCCCATGCCCGGCAGGGCTTCAAGCAAGGCCCTGATAACAGAGCGTAATTGCGGCACCACCGAGAGCAAGCGCATGGCGCGAATAACGCGTAGCGCGCGCAATACCGAAAGGTTGGTCGTGGTCGGCAGCAAGCCAACAGAAATGATCGTCAGGTCAAACAGGTTCCAGGGCGATTTGAAAAACCGAAAGCCAAAGGCGTAGATTTTAATCACCATTTCGGCGACAAAAATCCAAAGCACTATGTTATCAAACGCGGTAAGCACGGGCCCTATAGCCTCACTTACCCGCTCAGAGGTGCTTAGCCCGAGCGTAAGCGCATTGAGAACAATCAGCCCAAGGATTGTATAGCGAATACGCGGGCTCTCGATCCACTGCGCAATTTTCCAGCGGGAGCTTCCCTCTATTGCATCGGTGATTTCGGCCATGTCATCCCTCGTTATTTCCGGCTTTTTGCCGCTTGCTCCAGCTTTTTCAGCCTCGCATCAATCTTATCCATCAACTCTTCAAGCTTTCCAAAGTAATTCATCACTTTGTCAACTGCGCTTTGAATTTGCTTTCCTAAGCTGGAGCCGATATCCTTTCGCTGGATGCGCTTGAAGACTTCAAGCATGTCTTTATCAAACTTTGCCACAAAAGTATTCATTGGTTTTGTTGCTTTGGCCAAAGCATCCATAGATTTTTTGAATTCGGCTTTTGCGGCGTCGGATATATCCTTATTTAGGCCCTTTTTAATGGCCACCGGAATACCGATGAGGACCGCTGCGCGTTTTTTTAAAGCCGATGTTTGCTGCACAAGCCCTGTTTTGAGCTTTGGCAGGGCGTCTTTAATTTCGTCTTCAAGCTTTTGGGTGGCCTCAGTTTTCGCCGCCCCGCTTGATTTTTGCTCTTGCTTTTTCAGCGCCAGCAAGCCGTCAATTACCCTAACAACCTCGTCCGCAAAATCAGTTGCAATACCCGTCATGTCTCCGGCGATGCCTGCGGTCAATGATTTGCGTGTGGCTTTAAGCTGGCCAAGGTCATCCCCCGCGCCCGAGGCGATATCCTCCTGAAATTCAACGAATTTTTCGTTCATATTTTTCACCAAAGCCTTTAGCAGCTTGGGCAGTATCTTGGTAAAGTCGCTGGTGGCTTTCTTTTTGTCTTTATCGTTTTTGGCTTTTTCGATCGGGGTAAAGGCTTGCCACACCTGTGAAGCATAGAGGCTGAGATCATAGCGAAAAATAGCCCGCGCCTGCGCCTCCAGCTTGCGTTTATCCCATTTCGAGCTGGTCACAGAAAACTTGCCAGAAATATCCACCCGCGCAGGTTTTTTGAAGCCCTTAATATCAGCTTCGATTTTTTTCCACTTTTTCTTATCGAATTCCTGAAACGGATCCATCGACGCCTTTACCGCGATCTCATCATCAATAGCCATTTTGAAACCTTATAATATTGGTGTGGGAAAGGGGGCGTAAAAAAACGCCCCCTGAAAAATTCAGCCAAGGGCTTTGGAAATTTTCTTGCCAGCTGTGGCCAGCGCTTTTACAGCCCCGACCATGAAATTCGCAAAATTCTCGTGATCTTGCGCAAATTTCAAAACACCCGCCACTTTGCCACCGTCAAACTCGCCGTTTTTCTCAAGCATATCCAACTGTTGGTTGGCTTTGGCCTTTAGCTCATTAAAGGCTTTTTGCTTGTCTTTGAACTTATCAAGTTTGTGCTTTGTGCGCCCCGCAATTTCGCGCGCCTTTTTAGCCTCGGCTGAAATTGGGCCTTCAGGGTGGGATTCCATTTTGGCCCAATTTTCCTCGGTTTCTTGGACCTTTACAATCAGGTCCATGTTTTCTTTGCGCATAATAAGCATACGCGCCTCGGCTGCCGCCAAGTGCTTACGCAGCGATTTTGCGTGGGCTTTGGTGCCGTTTAACAGCAGCTTAACCTTTTCTTTTGGCCCAAGTTTGCGATATTTTTTGGCATCCGCTTTTTTAATCTCATAGGCGACAGCTTTATCAATTTCCGCCAAGTCCTTTTCAATTTTAGCCAAAAACTTGTTATAATCGGAGTATTCTTTCAAGATGGTTTTGGTGGAGGAATAAATCGCGCCGGCCCCGGTGGCGATTGCAGTGCCAATAACCACCGCCGCCACGCCCCCTGTAAGAACGGTGGCGGTAATGGAGGCTGCAGCCACAATAACAACGATCAAAACAAGTGCAATCACCTTCAAAACCGTTGTCACTTTTTTGCGGTTGATCTGTTTCTTGAGCTTTTTCTCTATAAAATCGTAGCATTTTTCAATGCAGTCTTGCGCCAGCTTAGGCACTTCGACCTGCCGCCACACATCCACCCCTTGCTGGATCATTTTATTTGCGGTTTCGAGAAACTTATCCATATTGCTCGGCGGCTTTTTGGAAATCGCCTTCTCTGTCGCCTCCATCGCCGTTTTAATGGATTTTTCCCGTTTTTTCGCCAGTTTCTTAAAGCCGTCATCAAACAGCTTGGTAAACGCCTTTTTCAGCAGTTCTGTTTCTTCCGGAGATTCCCCCTCCGGCAGCGTGTGATCCAGTTGATAATCACATTTTGGCTTTGAAAACATCTTGCCTTTATAGCCAATGCTCAAGCTTCCGTTTGTAGATAATGTCGCCATTTTAACTCCCCCTTTTTTTAGTTACTATTCAAATGCGTAGGTAAATTCTCCGTCTTCCACGCTGACATTCACCGCATTTATCTCCTCACCCATCATCATCCGGCGCAAAAACTCACCCGAAATTTCCGGTAGCATGGAATTCGTCAAGATTGAATCAATCATCCGCCCACCGCTTTCCAGCTCTTGGCAGCGGTCCACAATGGTATCAACAACGCTATCATCAAAGCCCACAGGCACGCCGTGGCTTTCCTGCACGCGCTTCACAATCCGGTTAAGCTGTAAACGCGTGATTTGGCCGATCATATCGGGGCTAAGCGGATAATACGGAATCGTCACAATCCGCCCGAGCAGCGCGGCAGGGAAGACCTTAAGCAGCGGTTCGCGCATGGCTTTGGCAATGCCTTCTGGCTCTGGCATTAAGTCGGGGTCTTCGCACATATCCATAATCAGCTCGGAGCCAACGTTCGAGGTCAGCAAAATAAGCGTGTTCTTAAAGTCAATCGAACGGCCCTCGCCGTCCTCCATGATGCCTTTGTCAAACACCTGAAAGAAAATCTCGTGCACATCGGAATGCGCCTTTTCCACCTCGTCCAGCAACACCACCGAATAAGGCTTGCGGCGCACGGCTTCGGTCAAAATTCCGCCCTCACCGTAACCCACATAGCCCGGAGGTGCGCCTTTCAGGCTGCTCACCGTATGGGCCTCCTGAAACTCGCTCATATTGATGGTGATGATGTTTTGCTCACCGCCATACAGCGCCTCGGCCAAGGCCAACGCGGTTTCGGTTTTACCCACGCCACTTGGTCCCGCCAGCATAAACACGCCAATCGGCTTGCTCGGGTTATCCAGCCCCGCCCGCGCGGTTTGCACCCGCTTGGCGATCATCTCCATGGCGTGGTCCTGCCCGATTACGCGCTTGGAAAGCGCCGAGGCCAAATTAAGCACCGTGTCAATTTCATCCTTGACCATTTTTCCCACGGGAATCCCCGTCCAATCACCAACAACGCTGGCAATCGCCTGCGCGTCCACAATCGGCAATATCAGCGCAGTTTCGCCCTGTAGTTCTTCCAGCTCAGCCTGCTTGCCCTTAAGCGCGGCCAGCAGTTCGGCGCGGTCCTCATCGCTCAGCTCAGCGCCCTCGGGCGCCTCCACCGCCTCTTCGCCATCAACCTCACCACCCTCGGATCGCAACTTGGCCCGCAGGTCCAAAATCTCATCCACGATCACCTTTTCGGCCTTCCAGCGCTGGGTGAGGCCATCAAGCCGCACCTGCTCCTCGGCCATATCAGCTTCAACCCGCACGCGGCGGTCTTCGCCATCATAGCCCGCGGTTTCATCCCGCCCGATAATCTCCAGCTCGGTCTTCAGCGCCGCAATCCGGCGCTGGCTGTCGTCCACTTCGGCGGGCACCGCATGCTGACTAATCGCCACCCGCGCACAGGCCGTATCAATCAGGCTCACCGATTTATCCGGCAGTTGCCGCGCCGGAATATAGCGCGCCGAAAGCTTTACAGCCGCCTCGATACCCTCATCCAGCACTTGCACTTTGTGGTGCTTTTCCAGCATTCCGGTAATGCCGCGCATCATCAAAATCGCCTTTTGCTCGTCAGGCTCATCGACCACAACGGTCTGGAAACGCCGCGTCAAAGCTGGGTCTTTCTCGATGTGTTTTTTGTACTCGGCCCATGTGGTCGCGCCAATCGTCCGCAACGTGCCACGCGCCAGTGCTGGCTTTAGCAAGTTCGCCGCATCGCCCGTGCCAGCGGCTCCGCCCGCCCCCACAAGCGTATGGGTTTCATCAATAAACATAATGATCGGAATTTCAGAGCTTTGCACCTCCTCGATCACCTGCTTCAGCCGGTTCTCAAACTCGCCCTTCATCGAAGCGCCCGCTTGCAGAAGCCCCACATCCAGCTCCAAAAGCTTGGCCCCCTGTAATGCAGGCGGCACATCGCCGCGCGCAATCCGCAAAGCAAAGCCCTCCACCACGGCGGTTTTGCCAACCCCCGCTTCCCCCGTTAAAATCGGGTTATTCTGGCGGCGACGCATCAGCACATCGACAATCTGGCGGATTTCCTCATCCCGCCCGACAATCGCATCAATCTCGCCATTGCGCGCTTTTTCGGTGAGGTCCGTGCAATACGCCTCCAAAGCCTCGCCCGCACCCATTTGCGCCGGGGCCATCGCGTCCGAAGCCTCCCCCGGCACTGCGCCACCGCCGACACCATCCTGCGGGGCAAGCCCATCCTCAGGCGACCCCGAGCAGATGTCATACATATCATCGGCCAGCTCGTCGGCCTTTACCTTGCGGAACTCGGGGGAAATGCCGCTCAACGCCCCCATCAGGGTTTTGGTTTTCACCATGCCCAAAATCAGATGCCCCGTGCGGATTTGCGGCGATTTGTGCATGAGGCTGGCATAGACCCACGCCCGCTCCACCGTGTCCTCAAGGTGCTGGGAAAGGTCAGAAATGCTGCTCGCGCCGCGCGGCAAGCTATCCAAAGCATCGGTGAAATCCTTGGCCACGCGGCCTGCATCAAGGTCAAAATGTTGGATAATCCGGTGGATATCGCTATCTTGGCCCTGCAAAATCTGGTGCAGCCAATGCACCAATTCCACATAGGGGTTGCCCCGCATTTTGCAAAAAACCGTGGCCCCTTCTATCCCTTGATATCCTAGCTTATTCAGTTTCCCGAATAGTGCGACGCGGCTAATTTCACTCATGTTTACGCTCCCGGTTGTGCATCTGATTGTATGTATAATTGATCCAAGTCTCTATCACTTGGAGGGTTGCCCAACCATGTTGTCCAGCCAAGGTATACGCCCTTTGGCTCGGGTCGGGTGTCATCTTCATGACCATTCTCTACGCTAAGTGGTGGAATTTGCGGGGTTTCTTCAAAACCCTCTGCAACTTCCCCAAATTTTATTTCGCTGGCTGTCACCGCAGGTGCCGGCGGCACGGCCATCGGCAGCACCACGGTTTTTTCCATATCAAGCGGCGGCTCTTGCGCAGCGGTAACAGGCTCGGCCTCGATTTCAGGCGCACCGTCGCCATTGGCCTCCAAAGCCGCCGCACCCTCTGGTTCTTCTGTGAAATTTACAACCGTCTTCTCGGTTTCAGCCGCTTCGGGTATTTCTACCCCTTCCTTATCCGGCGTAAATGGCGCCTCCTCTGCCTTTTCAACCGTCGTCACCACCTCTTCTTCATGGCTCAATACCACAGAAACCTGTTCATCCGCCACGGCCTTGGCCAGCATTGCAGGCTCGGCCTCGCCCTTCCTCAGCACAAGGTTCATATCCCACATCATGGCTTCCCCCATGTAGTTATTCACCAACGATTTTAGGCGCTTAAGGCTATCCCCGCCCGGCAGCAGCCGCTTATACTCCGCCAGCCCCACCGGCCCAACGCGGAACCTGAATTTTGCTTGCCGTGTCCAGACTTTGGAGCCGATTGAGCAGCTTTGCCCCAGCTTGGCGGGCTTATGCGGGTTGCCCAGCTCCCATGTGTCTTTCGGGTCTAGCTCCAGCCATGTGCCAACAAAACTTTCCATCGTCGCGGGCGCGCCAAAAAAGCCCGAAATCAGCGCCAGCAGGCCCTCTTCATTACGCGTGCCATGCGCCAGCCGCCCCGCATAGCGCAGTTTGGCAAGGTCCGGCATCGCATCCCTATCTGCCAGCGCCGCGCCCTTTAGCCCCGCAAAGGCCGCCACCTTTTGCGCAAACGGGTCCACCTCGCCCTTGCGGTCAAAGCTTGAGGTCGGCTCGCCAGAGGCATAAGCACGGTAAAAAAGCGACAGCATCCGGTGGTGGAAGATATCACCAAAGGCCTTAAACGTGGGGTCTCGGAAAGAGCGCTGGCGGTTATAGGCATACTCAGTCAGGTGCAGCGGGAGCGGGCCGTTGGGGCCAAACAAGCCAAACATATATTGCGATAGCTCGCCCGGCTCGCCCGTTTGGGCATCTTGCGGCACAAACCGCGCCACGGTGGAGCTGGCAAACCCCATATCAATCCGCTGCTTAAGCCGGATGGCATCCAGCGACGGCCGCCGTGAGCGCCCGAGGCGGGGCTTATCCGCATAGGCGGCTTCAATCAGGCGCAGGGCCTGAAATATATGGTATTTCTCGGGGTTTTCCTTGAGCGCTTCAAAGCGGCTCAGATCACCCGCCTCTTTCCGCTCATCGCT